>JALAGW010000099.1 GCA_022712235.1 Brevundimonas sp.
CATCGCGGCGGGGCGGATGGCTGAGTCGGACATTGTCCAGACTGAGTCCGGGGTGGCCAATCAGGAAGTCGCCGTCCTGCAGGCTCGCCAACAGGTGGTCTCGGCCCAGTTAGGGCTTTTGCAGCTGCTGGCGCTGGCCTCTCGCACCAATATCGTGGCGGTCGAACCGATAACGGCGGCGCACGTCGAGGTCGATCTGGACAATGCGTTGGCGGCGGCGTTTGCGTCACGCATCGACCTTCTGGCGCAGCGCAAGTCGTTGGAGCAGATGCGTCAATCGATGATTGTGGCGCGCAATCAGCGGCTCTGGGACTTGTCGTTGGTGGCGACGGCCACACGCGATGACGGTCCTCGCTTCCTTGATCGTTTCCGGGAGACGGACACGACGGTCGGGCTGAGGTTGAATATTCCGATAGGCGACCTGTCGCGACGTCAGAACTGGCTCGCTGCTGAGACAGGGATGCAGACCGCTGAACTGGCGTTTGAAGAGCTGAAGCAGTCGGTGGAAAGCCAGGTGCTGGACGCCGTTCAGTCGGTTGAGGCCAGTTGGCGTCAGGTGGAGGCGGCGCGGCGCGCGCGGGCTCTGTCCGAACGTGCGCTTGAGATCGGCCAGGAGCGACTGCGGTTCGGTCGGGCCTCGAACTTTGAAGTTCTGTCCTTGCAGGCCGACCTGCGCGCCGCGGATGCCCAGCAGCTGTCGGCCAATATCGCCTATCTCAACGCGCTGACGGCGCTGGACCAGCAAATCGGGAGCACGCTCGAGACATGGCGCATTTCCTTGAACGACTAGGTCGCATGCCGCGGCGTCGGTGGCTCTATGTCGGGGCTGCCGTCGTTCTTGGCGGCGCTCTCCTGCTGGGCATGATGCGGGGCGGAGGCAAGGCCGGAGACGAGGATCAGGTCGAGCAAAGCCTGGTGATGCAGCCGGCGCCCTTCATCGTGCACGCCAACTTTAGCGGACGGATCGCTCCGGGAGATCGGATCGATCTGACGGCGCCGTTTGACGCCATGGCCATGCGAGTGAACTTCGCCTACGGCGATCAGGTCCAAGCGGGGCAGGTGCTTATCGAACTGGATCCCGCCGACGTCGGCCGCAGCCGGGCGGAAGCCGAGAGCGCCTGGCTGAAGGCGGATGAAGAGGCGCGAAGGTTGGAGAATTGGGAGCAGGGGCCGGAGATGCGCCGCGCTGCTCGCGCCGTGACCGCCGCTGAAGATGAGCTCAACGACCTTGAGATCAAGCTGGCCGAGACCAAGGCCCTGCTGGACCGCGGCCTGGTGCCGCGCAGCGAGTATGATGGCCTGTTGCAGCAGCGCCGTCAGCGCCAGACCGCTCTGGTCGTGGCGCGCGAGGATCGGGTCGAGACGGCGCGGCGCGGTCAGGGCGGCGATCGTCGCATCGCCTTGTTGCAGCGGGAGGTGGCGCGGTCTCGCTACGCCTCGGTCGGCGGTAGCGAGGGGGCTGTTATTCGAGCGCCCGAGGCCGGGATCGTCGTGCGCCCTGACAAGGGGGCGGAGCAGGGCGATCGGGGAGTCTATGCTGGCGGACGCGTCTCCAAGGGACAGTTGCTGGGCGTCATCGCCAGCGCGGGCGGTCTGGACGTGGTCTTTACCCTGGACGAAGCCGACCTGAATGCGGTCACGCCGGGGCAGAAGGCTGTGGTCACGGGGCCGGGATTCGGCGGGCAGTCGCTGAATGGCGTGGTGACGGGCGTGGCTGGAGAGGCTGATGCGACGGCTGGGACCGGCAAGGCCAGTTTTGCGGCGCGTATCCGTCTGGACCCGCTGTCCGAAGCCGCGGCGCGCAATGTCCGCATCGGCATGACCGCCAACATAGCCGTCGTCGCCTATGAAAACCCCTCGACGATGATCGTCCCGCCCCTGGCGGTTCACGGCGCTGCGCCGGAGGCCTGGGTGATGGCGCAGTCGACGGGCGAAGCCCAACCCCGGCGCCGCGTGATCGGCCTGGGACGGGTCGGTCCGGACGGGGTGGAGGTCCTCTCGGGTCTCAAGCCCGGAGACCGGGTGTTCTGGACCGTGCCGCCGCAGGGATAGGGCTGGGCCTAGGCTGTCAGGATGTCGGCGGGGATGGTCGTTCCGCGCGCGGATGTCCCTGGGGCGCGACAGCACCAGGCCGCTGGCCTCGCGGTGGGCCGGCCAGTCCATGAGCAGGTGCATGGTCGCCTCGAAATCGGGATGGGCGGCGGCGTGGGCGAAGGCTCGGTCGGGGGCCTCGACGTCGTCGAAGTCGGGCAGGCGGGCCAGGTAGTCACGCAGGGGCTGGGCCGAGAGGTCGCGCCGCAAGATTCCGCGACGGGCGTTGGACGCGGTCGGGAGCGCGAAGGTAGAGGCTGGGGGCGACGCCCACCTGCCGCCTGAACATGGTCGAGAAGTTTCCGGCGCTCTCATAGCCGAGGTCGAGCGCAATGGTGGTGACGGCCTCGCCGGCCGCCAGACGGGGCAGGGCCACAGCAAGACATGCCCTCTGCCTCCATTCCCCGAAGCTCAGTCCCGGCTCCTGTCGGAACAGACGCGTGAAGCGGCGTCGGTTCATGGCGAGGCGATCAGCGAAGGCGTCGATGGTGGCGCTGGCTAGCGGCCTGTTCAGAAAGGCCTGACAGAGCGCGGCCAGAGCAGGGTGAGACGGGAAGGGGACGGCGAAGCCTGCTGGAGGCGCCTTGTCGATCTCGGTCAGGAGCAGACGGATGACAAGGCCGTCGCGCCCGGCGGTATCGTATTCGGTCGGCATGTCGAAGGCTTCCAGCAGAAGCTGGCGCAGCAGGGGCGAGACGGCCACGACCTCGCAGGCTCTGGACCTGGCCGCGCATTCGCCGGCCTTGATCAGGACGCTGCGGGTTTGCACGGAACCGACCATCTTCACGGCGTGGGGCGTCTCGGCGGGTATCCAGACGCCGCGTTCCGGGGGCGCCACCCAGGCCCTGTGGGGCGTGCTGACCACCATGACGCCGCTGGCGGCGTAGAGGAACTGGGCCCGACGATGGCGGTGCTCGCCCAGTTCGAAGGCGGGCGGGTAGCGGCGGCCGAGGGCCACGACGGCTCTGGGGACTTCGTCCATGTCATCGCGTTGGAGCACCATGGATGGATTGTCCCAGACTCAGAACTGATTGTCTCGTTTATCGAAGTGGGATGAAGGTCAACTTGC
>JALAGW010000100.1 GCA_022712235.1 Brevundimonas sp.
CTGCTCGACCTTGGCGTAGGTCGCGCCCTTGATGTCTTCGGCGCGCAGTTCGTCGATCAGGGCGCTGCGGACGCTTTCCAGGGTGGCGGGGGCGCCGGCGGTGATGCCGGTCACTTTGGCGACCGTAAAGCCGACGCGGCTCTGGATCGGGTTGGAGACCTGGTTGGCGGGCAGGCCGAAGACGGCGGCGCCGACGGCCGGGTCGCCCAGGGCGCTTTGCGGCGTGTCATTATAGGCGGCGGCTTCGATCTTGTTGGCGGCGGCGACTTCGGTCGGGGTCTTGCCGGCGCGCAGTTCGGCCGCGACGCGGTCAGCCGCGTCCTTGGTCGGGACGGTCAGCGTCACGAAGGTGCGTTTCTCGGGGTTGGTCAGGGCGGCCTTGCGGAACTCGAAACGTTCGCGAATGCGCTCTTCGGTGATCGGCGCCGGCTGGCTGTTCGGGGCCGGGTTGAACAGCGCGATCGAGATCATGCGGAATTCGGGGCGGCGCAGCTGGGCGGCGTTCTCGTTCAGGAAAGCGGTCAGTTGGGCGTCGGTGGGCGTCGGCGCGGAACCGGCCATCGCCTGGGTCACGGTGAACCAGCGGCCATCGCGCGTTTCCAGGGCCTGGCCGGCGAGCAGGGCGCCGTAGATGCGCGGAACGCGCGCGCCGGCGAAGACAGCGGCGCCGAACTGGCTGGCGACATATTGGTCGCGCAGGTCCTGCTCCAGCATTTCCGACGTCATGCCCTGCTGGGCCAGGGCCTGCTCATAGCGGTCCTGATCGAACTGGCCCGACACCTGGTTGAAGAAGGCGGGGATCTGGCGGATCTGCTTCAACACCAGTTCCTTGCCAGGACGGATGCCGGCGTTCCAGGCCCAGGCCAGAAAGCCCAGACGCTGCGTCTGGCCGTCCAGGTACTGGGTATGGATGTTTTCCTTGACCATGTCGTCGAACGACACGGGACGGCCCGCCTGCTCCTGCAGGTTGGCGCGAACGCGCTCGAAATCAGCCCGGAAGCGGGGGCCGTCGATGCTGCGGTCGCCGGCGTCGATGACGTGCTTCGGACCGAAGCTGGAGAAGACATCCGTCTGCGAGCCGCCCACGATCAGGAAGCTGAGGATGATCAAGGCGAACAGGCCCGCAGCCCATTTCGACTTGGAGAAGTTGCGGAACAGCGAGATCATCGAGACAAGAACCTGACGAGGGCCGGCGTCAAAGGGGCGCCACGCTCGCGTATAGGGGCAGTCCCTAGGGCGCCGCAAGCGGACGCACCTCAACATCTTGGCTTCCGCGACGACGGCGCCTAAACAGGCCGCATGAAACAATCTGTGAAGCTGGTCGCCGGCAATTGGAAAATGAACGGCCTGGGCGCGAGCCTGGGCGAGGTTGAGGCTCTGGCGAAAGCCTTGCAGGAACAGGCTGCGGCCTGTCGCGTGGCGCTGTGCCCGCCGGCGACGCTGCTTGATCGCATGGCGCGTGTGGTGGCCGACACCCCCGTCGAATTGGGCGCTCAGGATTGTCACGCCGAGACGGCGGGCGCTTTCACCGGTTCGGTGTCGGCCGCCATGGTGGCGGATGCGGGCGCCGGTCTGGTGATTCTCGGCCACTCGGAGCGCCGCGCGGGTTTCGGCGAGACCGACGCCGACGTCGCCGCCAAGGTCGAGGCCGCCCTGGCTGCTGGACTGGAACCCGTTATCTGCATAGGCGAGACCCTGGCTGAACGCGAAGCCGGGCAGGCGGTCGAGGTGGTCAGCCGTCAGGTGGCTGGTTCATTGCCGTCGTCGCTAGCGGGCAAGGCCTTCGCTGTGGCCTATGAGCCGGTCTGGGCCATCGGCACCGGTCTGACGCCGACACTGGAACAGATCGAGGAAGTCCACGTCGCCGTGCGCGCCGCCATGGTCGCCAAGCTGGGCGAGGGCGGTCGCGTCGCGCCGATCCTGTATGGTGGATCAGTCAAACCGTCTAACGCCGCTGAAATCCTGGCCGTGGCCGAGGTCGGCGGGGCTCTGGTCGGCGGCGCCTCGCTGAAGGCCGAGGATTTCCTGGGCATTGTCCGCGCCGTCTAGGCCCAGGATTTAGCACCTCTATTCGTTCGGCGTTTGCCCCGGTCCCGCATCGGTGTTAGACGCCGCCGCTTGATCGGCGCATCTGCGCGCCCACATGATTGACACCATGCTCCAGACCATCTTGCTCGTCGCCATGATCCTGATCTCGGTCGCCCTGACGGCCGTGATCCTGCTGCAACGCTCCGAGGGTGGCGCCTTGGGCATGGGCGGAGGCCCTTCGGGCTTCATGACCGCGCGTGGCGCGGGCAATCTGCTGACGCGTGCCACGTCGATCCTGGCGATCGCCTTCTTCATCTGCGCCATCAGCCTGACCATCGCCGGCAACTTCGCTCGCGGTTCGCGTTCGGTGATCGACGCCGACGCCGTGGGCGCCATCGCGGTGGGCAACGAACAACAGGCGGCTCCGGCCGAGCAACCGGCCCCGACGCCGGCGACTCCGGCGGCGCCCTCGCTGGACGATCTGGAAGCCAGCCTCCCGGCTGCTTCCGCTCCGGCCCCGGCGCCCGCACCGGCGCAATAAGCCGCCGACAGATACGAAATCCCGGAAAGCGCGCCGCAGGGCGCGCTTTCTTCTTTTGTTCAACAGTTGTTTTGCGTCGGGCCATGCTCCCGCCGCGAATCATGGAGTAAGGTGTCCGCCCATGGCTCGCTATGTGTTCATCACCGGCGGCGTGGTTTCCTCGCTAGGAAAAGGCCTCGCCTCCGCCGCTCTCGGCGCTCTTTTGCAGGCTCGAGGTTACAAGGTCCGTCTGCGCAAGCTGGACCCTTATCTGAACGTCGATCCGGGGACGATGCGCCCCTATCAGCACGGCGAGGTCTTCGTGCCCGACGACGGCGCCGAGACCGACCTCGATCTCGGCCACTATGAGCGCTTCACGGGCGTTTCGGCGGCCAAGTCCGACAACGTCACGACCGGCCGCATCTATTCGACCATCCTGGAGAAGGAGCGTCGCGGCGACTATCTGGGCGCGACGGTTCAGGTGATTCCGCACGTCACCGATCAGATCAAGCAGTTCTGCCTCAGCCCGGCCAAGACGGATGACGGCGAGGACGTGGACTTCGTCCTGGTCGAGATCGGCGGCACCGTCGGCGACATCGAGGGCCTGCCCTTCTTCGAGGCTATCCGCCAGTTGGGCCAGGACCTGCCGCGCGGCCAGTCCTGCTTCGTCCATCTGACCCTGCTGCCCTTCATCAAGACGGCCGGCGAGATGAAGACCAAGCCGACGCAGCACTCGGTCAAGGAATTGCGCTCCATCGGCATCCAGCCCGACATCCTGCTGTGCCGTTGCGAGCAGCCGATCCCGGCTGAGGAGAAGCGCAAGATCGGCCAGTTCTGCAACGTGCGCGAAAGCGGCGTGATCCAGGCGATGGATTCGGCCGACATCTACGCCGTGCCGCTGGACTATCACCGCGAAGGGCTGGACAGCGAGGTCCTGGCTCATTTCGGCATCACCGACGCGCCTCAGCCCGACCTGACCGGTTGGGAAGAGATCGTGCGCCGTCGCCTGCACCCGGACGGCGAAGTCACCATCGCCGTGGTCGGCAAGTATACGGTCCTGAAGGACGCCTATAAGTCCCTGATCGAGGCCCTGCAGCACGGCGGCGTGGCCAACAACGTCAAGGTCAACATCGACTGGGTCGAAGCCGACACCTTCGAGGGTGCGCCCGACGTCTGCGCGCAGCGTCTTGAGGGCGCCCATGCGATCCTGGTTCCCGGCGGTTTCGGCGAGCGCGGGGCAGAGGGCAAGATCGAGGCGGCGCGCTTTGCTCGTGAGCGCAAGATCCCTTATTTCGGCATCTGCTTCGGCATGCAGATGGCGGTGATCGAGGCGGCGCGGAACCTGGCCGGCTTCCCCAAGGCGACGTCGACCGAGTTCGGTCCGGCGGAAGAACCCGTCGTGGGCCTGATGACCGAATGGACCCAGGGCAATCAACGCGTCCTGCGCCAGCAGGGCGGCGATCTGGGCGGCACCATGCGCCTGGGCGCCTATGACTCCACGTTGAAGGCGGGATCGAAGATCGCCGACATCTACGGCTCCACCGAGATCAGCGAGCGTCACCGTCACCGCTATGAGGTGAACATCAACTATCGCGACGCGATCGAGGAAAAGGCCGGCCTGGTCTTCGCCGGTCTGTCGCCCGACGGCGTTCTGCCTGAGACGGTCGAGCGCCCTGACCACCCGTGGTTCATCGGCGTTCAATACCACCCGGAGCTGAAGAGCCGCCCGTTCAAGCCGCACCCGTTGTTCGCCAGCTTCATCGGCGCCGCCGTGGTGCAAAGTCGCCTCGTCTAGAGCGACGGTTCACGCACGGTTGTTGCAGCGTTTATCCAGTATTGTGCCATTATGGGTCGCAATCACTGGATGAACGAAGATGGCGGGTGAAATTCTCTATTTCCTGCATCGGCATTTCAAGGCT
The DNA here is from genome assembly GCA_022712235.1 of Brevundimonas sp. Classification (GTDB taxonomy): domain Bacteria; phylum Pseudomonadota; class Alphaproteobacteria; order Caulobacterales; family Caulobacteraceae; genus Brevundimonas. The sequence goes on from JALAGW010000100.1 coordinate 4,468, forward strand.
GTGCTGGTCCTTGGAATGATCGCGAGTCTGGGCGGAGTATGGACCGCGGCCAAGATCGTGGCGCGCCTGTTTCACGCTGCTTGAATTCAAGAGCCCTGGCGGAGGCGCTCCGGTAGGGCTTTTCTAGTTTCTGTTCTACGGTCGAACCGGGTTCGCGCCTTCGAAGGTCATGAAGCGGGCGGGGGCGCCGTCGCCGAAGCGCATGACGTCATAGCGTTCAGGGGCGTAGCCCGGCGCCTCCATGCCGGGCGAGCCGGTCGGCATGCCGCCCACGCCGATCCCGCGCGAGGCGCCCGGCGCGCGCAGGAAGGCGGCGACCGCGGCGGCGGGGACATGGCCCTCGATCACCTTGCCGTCGACGACGGCGGTGTGGCAGCTCCACAGGGATTGCGGCACGCCGAAGCGGGCCTTGACCGGCGCCAGGTCGTCGGTCGAGACGATGCGGATCGCATAGCCGGCCTTGCGCATGTGTTCGACCCAGCCGCCGCAGCAGCCGCAGGAATCGCTCTTGTAGACGGTCATGTCCGCGGCCTGGGCCGTGCTCGGCAGGCCGTTGATCAGGAAGCCCGCGCCGCCCAGGACGGCGAGACCGGCGGCGAGGGAGGCGATCTTCAGTCGATTCATGTTCAGGCCTCCTCGGCCGGATAGCCGGCGTCGGCCAGGGCGGTCAGCAGGGCCTGGCGGTCGGCCTGGGTCGTCACCTCGACGCGACGAGCCTCGATGTCGGCCTTGACGACGGCGGCGGGGTCCACGGAGCCGACGGCCTTCTCGACGGAGGCGACGCAGCCTTCGCAGCGGATCTTGGGGATGGTCAGGGCGATCATTGAACAACTCCTTGGGAAGCGGCGGCGGGCGAACCCGCCAGGTCGGTCAGGATGGGGCAGTCGGGGCGGTCGTCGCCGGCGCAGCAATGCGACAGATCGCGCAGGGCGTCGGCCATGGCCTGCATCTCCGCGATGCGGGCGTCCAGGTCGGCGACGTGCTTCTCGGCCAGGGCCTTCACCTCGCGGCTGGGCCGGTTGCGGTCGCGCCAGAGGGAGAGCAGGCGGGTGATCTCCTCGACCGAGAAGCCCAGCCCTCGCGCGCGGCGGATGAAGCGCAGGTCGTTCAGGTCGCGCTCGCCGAAGTCGCGATAGTTGCTCTCGGTCCGCTCCGAGGGCCGGATCAGGCCGACGGACTCATAATAGCGGATCATCTTGGCCGAGACGCCGGTGGCCTTGGCGGCCTTGCCGATGTTCATTGGGCGGCTCCTTCGATGTGCGGCTTGAAGGCGCGCAGGCGCAGGGCGTTCAGCACCACGCTGACGCTGGACAGGGCCATGGCTCCGGCCGCCAGCATGGGCGACAGCATGTAGCCGAAGGCCGGATAGAGGGCGCCCGCCGCGACCGGGATCAGCAGGACGTTGTAGCCGAAGGCCCAGGCCAGGTTCTGGCGGATATTGCTCATGGTCGCCCGCGACAGGCCGACCGCGCTGACCGCGCCGCGAAGGTCGCCGCCGGTCAGGACCACGTCGGCGCTTTCAACGGCCACGTCCGCGCCGCCGCCGACCGCCAGGCCTACGTCCGCCGTGGCCAGGGCCGGGGCGTCGTTGACCCCGTCGCCGACGAAGGCGACGCGGCGGCCGCCGGCCTTCAGGGCCGCGATGGCGGCGACCTTGCCGTCCGGCATGACCTCGGCGTGGACCTCGTCGATGCCCAGGCGACGGGCGACGGCCTCGGCCGTGCGGCGGTTGTCGCCGCTGATCATGGCCACCTTCAGCCCCATGTCGTGCAGGGCGCGGACAGCGGCGGGCGTGGTGGACTTGATGGGATCGGCTACGGCGATGACGGCGGCCAGGCGGCCGTCGACGGCGGTGTAGAGCGGGGTCTTGCCCTCGTCGCCCAGACGGGCCGCGTCCTGGGCGAAGGCGGAAACGTCATGACCCAGGTCGGCCATGTAGCGGTCGGCGCCGACCTCGATCCGGCGGCCCGCGACCGTCGCCGTGCCGCCCTTGCCGGGGATGGAGGCGAAGTCCTCGGGCGCGGCGACGGTCAGGCCGCGCGCCTTCGCCGCCTCGACCAGGGCGCGGGCCACCGGGTGCTCGGAGCGGCTCTCGACGGCGGCGACCAGGGCCAGGACCTCGTCTTCGGCGAAGCCGCCGGCCACGGTCAGGTCGGTCAGTTCGGGACGGCCCGCCGTCAGGGTGCCGGTCTTGTCGAAGGCGACGATCTCAACCCCTTGCAGGGCCTGCAGCGCCTCGCCCTTGCGGAACAGGACGCCCAGTTCGGCGGCGCGACCGACGCCCACCATGATGGAGGTCGGGGTCGCCAGACCCATGGCGCAGGGGCAGGCGATGATCAGCACGGCCACGGCGGCGACCAGGGCCATGCCCAGGCTGGGCTGGGGACCGAACACCCACCAGAGGATGAAGGTCAGGGCGGCCACGGCCATGACGGCGGGCACGAACCAGCCCGTCACCTTGTCGACCAGGGCCTGGATCGGCAGCTTGGCGCCCTGGGCCGTCTCGACCATGCGGACGATCTGGGCCAGAACGGTTTCGGCGCCGACCTGGCGCGCTTCGAAGCGGAAGGCGCCGGTGGTGTTCAGCGTCCCGCCGGTGACGGCGGCGCCCGCCGTCTTCTCGACCGGAATGGGCTCGCCCGTCAGCATGGATTCGTCGAGGAAGGAGGCACCCTCCGTCACCACGCCGTCGACCGGGACCCGCTCGCCGGGTCGGACGATCACCAGGTCGCCGACGCGCACGGTCTCGGCCGGGACGTCCTGCTCGACGCCGTCGCGAACCACGCGGGCGGTCTTGGCCTGCAAGGACATCAGGCGACGGATGGCCTGGCCGGTGCGGCCCTTGGCCCGCGCCTCGATCCAGCGACCGACCAGGATCAGGGTGACGATGACCGCCGCCGCCTCGAAATAGATGTTGGCCGTGCCCTGCGGCAGCCATTGCGGCGCAAAGGTCGCCACGGTCGAGAAGGCCCAGGCGGCCGTGGCGCCCAGGACGACCAGGGCGTTCATGTCGGGCGCCCCTCGCAGCAGGGCGGGCACGCCCTTGCGGAAGAAGATCAGGCCCGGCCCGAACAGGACGAAGGTCGCCAGGACGAAGCTGATCACGCGCCAGGGAAGGAGGCCGATGGTCTGAGCGATCCAGTGGTGCACGCCGGGAATGAAGTGGGAGCCCATCTCCAGCGCGAACAGGGGCAGGGTGGCGGCCCCGGCGATCAGGACGGCGCGGCCCAGCTTGCGGATCTCGGCGTCGCGGACGGCCTGTTCGCGGTCCCCGGCCTCGGCGTCGGCCTGGTCCGAAGGCTCGAGGGCGTAGCCCGCCTTCTGCACGGCGGCGGCCAGGACGGCGAAGCTCACGACGCCGGACAGGAAGCGGACCGTGGCTCGCTCCGTCGCCAGATTGACCTCGGCGCTCAGAACCCCCGGCACGGCGGCCAGGGCCTTTTCGACCCGGCCGACGCAGCTGGCGCAGGTCATGTCGCGGACCGGATAGACGGCGACCTCTTCCAGAGGTTCGTAACCGGCGGAGCGGACGGCCTGGGCCACGGCGGCGGGCGAACCGTCGGCGTCCAGAACCACATGGGCGCGTTCGGCCGCCAGGTTGACGCGGGCCTCGGTCACGCCGGGCGTAGCGCGCAGGGCTTTCTCGACGCGACCGACGCAGCTGGCGCAGGTCATGCCGAGAACCGGCAGGTCGAGGGTTCGGAAGGAGGCGTCGGACATGGGCGGAGCCTTTTCGTCGTTGAAGCCTCATCTTTTTAAACCTTCCCGTCGTGGGAAGGTCAACGGGGCGAGTGACGGATTCTTTCGGGCGCCGGAGGGACGGATCGTCGCGCCGCGTAGTCATGAGGAAATCCCTGAATGGAGTACGTCATGATCCGGTCTTGCCCTCTATCCGGCCTCGCCTTGGCCGCCGCCCTGACGCTCGCGGCGCCCGCCGTGGTCCAGGCCCATGCGCGCCTGGTCAGCGCCACGCCCGCGCCGGGAGCGGCCGTGACGTCGCCGCGCGTCCTGACCCTGACCTTCAGCGAGCGCATGGCGCCCGCCTTCTCCAGCTTCGACGTGATCAGCGCCGCCGGGGTCAAGGCGACGATCCGCACCCAGGTCAGCCAGGACGGCAAGACCCTGACCGGGACCCTGGCGCGGCCCCTGCCGGCCGGCGCCTATGTGGTCGACTGGCGCATCGCCTCCAGCGACGGCCATCGCATGACCGGCCGCTACGACTTCACCGTCCGCTGAGATGACGGAGGTCGGGATCGTCGTCCTGCGCGGCGTGCAATATGTCGCCGGGGCCCTGTTGCTGGGTCTGCCCGCCTTCATGCTCTACAGCGCGCGAGCGATCGAACCCTTGGCTCTGGGCTGGCCGCGTCCGGTCCTGATCTGGGCGGCGGCGATCCTGGCCGTGGCGGCGCCGACCGCCCTGCTGGCCCAGACCGTCCTGATGGCGGGCTCCCTGGAGGAGGCGGTCAAGCCCGCCTCCCTCGGCTTCATGCTTACGGGCATGGGCCTGGGTCAGACCCTGGCGGTGCGGACGCTGGCGGCGGTCCTGGCGCTCGGCGTCGCGGTCGTGTCGCGTCCTGGTCGCCTGTCGTGGACCATGCTGAGCCTGTCGGGCCTGATCGTCGCGGCCAGTTTCGCCTGGACGGGCCATGGCGCGGCGACCGAGGGGGCGGGGCGCTGGCCGCACCTGATCTCGGACGTCGTTCACTCCATCGCCGCCTGCGTCTGGATCGGCGCCCTGGCCGCCTTCGCCGTGTTGATCCTGCGCCCTCGCCGTGATCCGGCCTGGGATGCGGGTCTGGCGCGCAGCCTGACCGGTTTCGCCGGGGTGGGAACGGCGGCTGTGGCGGCCCTGGTCGTCACCGGCCTGATCAACAGCGTTTTCCTGATCGGCCCCGCGAAGGTCTGGGGCCTGTGGAACAGCCCCTACGGTCTCCTGCTGACGCTCAAGCTGGGCCTGTTCGGCATGATGGTCGTCCTGGCGGCGCTGCACCGTCTGCGCCTGGCGCCGCTGATGGATCGGGACGCGAACCGGGCTCTGCCGCATCTGAAGCGGAGCCTGGTCGTGGAGTTCGGCCTGGGCCTGGCCGTCCTGGCCGTGGTCGCCGTCATGGGAACCCTGCCGCCGCCCGCCTCGCTCTAGGCGGCAGCCTTGCGGCGGGCCGCCCGGACGGCGCGGGCCGTCTTCAGGTCCCGAGCCAGGCGAATCCACAGAAGGATGAAGCCCGTGATCACGATGCTGAGCGTCAGCAGGGTCAGGCCGACCAGCAGGGGATGGTTGAAGTTCTCGCCGTTCTTGAAGTCCAGGATGTGGAGCCGCCAGAAGAAGTCGTAGAAGCGCCAGACCGCCGAGCGCCGCGTCACCACCTCGCCCGTCTGGGGCGACAGATAGAAGGCGGTGCGTTCCGCGTCCTGGAAGTCCACGCGCCAGATCGGCCCGTCGCGGCCGGTCTCCTTCGGGGCCGGGTCCAGCAGGACGGCGGGGCGAGGCGCGGCCTCTCCTCTATAGGCGGCGACGGCCAGGGCGGCGGCCTCGTTCGCCGTCATGGGGGCGAAGGGGCGGCCGGTGGCGGCGGCGACCGTGACGGGCGCGCCCTCGACCGGGGTCAGGGCCCAGGCCGGACCGCGTTGGGTCGACTTCAGTTCGGCCTTGGCCGGCGCCACGCTCGACAGGCGCGCGCCCTCGGCCAGGGGCAGGGCCTGATCCAGGGGCAGGGCGGCGGGCGTCGGCGTCTTCAGGCGATGCTCGCTGCGGACCGTCTCGATCGGGATGGCGGTCATGACCAGGCCGCCGCCGACCCAGAACAGCACCTGTATCCCGACGATCAGGCCGACCCATTTGTGAATCTGGATCGAATATCGCAGCACCTTCATGGCTTCCCCCAAAGCGCGAACCAACCGAGCCTATACGTCTATCGACGCGCGCGCCCTCATGCGCTTTCAAGGGAAAGTACTGCGGGACGCGTATTCCCGATCGAACCGCGAGGAAGTGGGATCATGACGGACGAGATCGAGCGCCTGCTGGCGACACCGCTTTCGGCGGATGAGGACGGACGGCTGGCCGGGCTGGACGCCGGCGTCTGGCGTCGCATCGAGGAGCGGCAGGCGCGGCGTCGCGCCGGTCAGGTGCGTCTGGCGGTCATGGCCGCCGCCCTGGTGATCGGGGTCGCCAACGGCGGCGTCCTGGGCCGGGCGTTCGAGCCGCGTCCGTCCGACATTCAGGTCTTCAGCGTTTCGGCCGGCCTGTCGCCGATGACGCGCTTCGAGGTCGGCGGATGAGCGCGAACTGGAAGTCCGTCGCCCTGACCGTCCTTCTGGCCGCCCTGGCCAGCGGCGGCGGCGCCTGGCTGGGCGCGGGCTGGATGATGAAGCGGCACGAGGCGCCCGGCCTGCACGACATCGTCCACCGCAAGCTGGACCTGAAACCCGAACAGGACGCCCGGCTGGACGCGATCGAGGCCCGCTTCGCCGCGCAACGTGAACAGCTGGAAGCCGACGTCCGCGCCGCTAACCGTGAACTGGCCGACGCCATCGCCGCCAGCAAGGGCGATAGCCCCGAGGTCCGCGCCGCGGTCGATCACTTCCACGACGCCATGGGCGCCCTGCAGAAGGCGACCATCGCCCATGTGTTCGAGATGCGGGCGGTCCTGACGCCGGACCAGGCCCGCGTCTTCGACCGGGAAATCGCCGGCGCCCTGATGCAAGAGCCCCGGTAGGGCTCAGGTGGCGGCCGAGGGCGATACAGAAGAGGCGCGCGCGGCGCGCGGCGACAGGGCCGCCTTCTCCGCCCTGATGGCGGCGACCAGCGGCGACCTCTATCGCTTCGTGCGTCGCTATGTCGGCGATGCGGACGAGGCCCAGGACCTGTTGCAGGAGACCTACGCCGCCGCCTGGCTGGCCATGAGGCGCTACGACCCGGCGCGGCCCTTCGCGACCTGGCTGCGCGCCATCGCGGTCAACAAGTGCCGCGACTGGGGCCGCAAGCGCGCCGTGCGGCGCATCGTGCGCGGCGTCATGGGTCTGGACGCGCCCGAGGCCCTGGCCAGGGGCGAGCCGGCGCCCGAACCGGAAGCCCGCCTGGACGACCGTCGGCGCATGGCCGCCCTGGACCGGGCCCTGGCCGACCTGCCCGAC
>JALAGW010000101.1 GCA_022712235.1 Brevundimonas sp.
GTCCGCAAATACGACCCCGCCGCCCGCGATCACCGCAACCGCGCCCTCGGCCAACTGGGCGAGCACCACGTCTTCCACCACGAACGCGCCTACCTGATCGCCCATGACCGCCCCGACCTGGCGCGCAAGATCGAATGGACGTCACAAGAACGCGGCGACGGCGCCGGCTACGACATCCGCAGCTTCGATCCGGCGGGCCGCGAGCGCCTGATCGAGGTCAAGGCCACGCGCGGCGGCCCCGCCACCGACTTCTTCCTGACCCGCACCGAGCGCGAGGTCTCAACCGAACGCCCCGACGCCTGGCGCCTTTACCGCCTCCACGACCTCGCCTCCGCGCCGGGCCTGTTCCAGCTCAAGCCCCCGCTCGAAGCGGCGGTGACGCTAACGGCGGAGACGTGGCGGGCGGGGTTTTAGGATGTCTGCAACGTCCTCGGCCGTGCCCTGATCCCGCGCCATCTCGACCAGGACGTCATGGCTGACCAGACGGCCCGCGCGGTCGCACAGGGCCATCAACGTCCGCGCCTGCGCCAACGTCAGCCCGAGTACGGACCGCCAGCGACAAACCCGCTCGGTCGGCACCGCGTCGCGCGCGCCGTCGGCCTCATAGGCCTCCCACGCCGCCAACCGCTGGACCAGGTCAGCGTTCGTCATCTGTAGAGCCTCGCATAGGGCGCAGGTCGTGCCGCCACGCCGTCGAACGTTGTGCTATGGCGAGCGCCAACACGATGTTGGGGAAATACATGCGCAAGACGACGTTTGCGGCAGCTGCATTCTTGGGGTTTGCGTTTCTGGGGCTGCCGGTTCGGGCGAGCGAAATCCCGGAGAAGGATTTCGCTCGTAGAGACTTGATTGCTCAGGAGGGCATGAATCGGGGCACCAGCGGCATCATGATCCTGACCTTCATGCAGATGATTTTGGCGGGCGCCGGGACCGTTGCCGTTTTGGCATCGCTTGAAATGTCTCGCCGAGCACTGCGCCAAGCGCAACTCAGCGCAGAAATCCAGCGAGATATCGCTCGCGAGCAGCTTAGGGCCTACCTTGGCGGCGAGGAGCCCTTGGTTGAGCGTTTCAACGTTGAGGGAATGAAGATCAACTTTCCCATCAAGAACTTTGGCGCAACTCCGGCCCGCAACGTGCAGATATGGAGCTACAGCAACGTCGTGCATGGTGTTCCAAGGAACATTCCAATTGCATTGCCGGGCCAAGATGATTTCGGTCAGGCCAGAACAGTGGTTCCAAATGGCAAAATGGGTTGGTATTGTGGTGCCGAGTTTGGCGTAAAATCTAATGCGATGAATGACATAGAAAGTAAAAAGCTTCCTTCGTTGCGGCATACATTGTCAAGTACGAAGATATATTCGGTCGCGTTCACTATTTCGGTAATTCAGAAATTAGAACAGGTGTTGGGCTTTCCGACAGGCAAATTAATTCTGAATTTGTTGGCTCCATTCATGATTTGACGCACGACTGCGCGCCGTTGCCTCAGTCTCTGAGGGAGGTGCCTGCTTTGATGGCTAGCAATAGTTTTGACTGGCTGCGAAGGCTGGCGGTTAAGCGCTCTTAGGGAGGCCGTCATTACGCCGCCTTCGACATCGCAAAGACCAGCGTCGCTGGGTCGGCCCAGCCGCCTGCGCTGACCGGGGGGGCGATAGGCAGGACCGCCGGGTAAAATCGGTCGCCGACCCGGGCCATCACCCACACGCTGACCGCGACGGGGTCCAGCGCCTTGATTAGTTCTGCTCCGCCCGCGCGGCCTGGGGCGGCGTGGGATAGAAGTCGGCTTCATCCGTGTCCTGATGCGCCTCCATGACCTTCCCGCCGCTCGCGCCCGACGCTTGAGACGTGATGGGCGGGGTTCTTACGCCAAAAGAACAAAGGGCGGAAAGCATCGCTTTCCGCCCTTCTTGATTTCAGTTTCTTCAGACGAAGATCAATCCTCATCCATCTTCAGGGCCGCGATAAACGCTTCCTGCGGGATCTCGACCTTGCCGAACTGGCGCATGCGCTTCTTGCCGGCCTTCTGCTTCTCCAGCAGCTTCTTCTTGCGGGTGGCGTCGCCGCCGTAGCACTTGCTGGTCACGTCCTTGCGCAGGGCGCGGACGGTTTCGCGGGCGATGATCTTGCCGCCGATGGCCGCCTGAATCGGGATGACGAACATGTGGGGCGGGATCAGCTCCTTCATCTTCTCGACCATGCCGCGTCCGCGCGTCTCGGCGCGGCCGCGGTGGACCAGCATCGACAGGGCGTCGACCGGCTCGGCGTTGACCAGGATGCTCATCTTGACCAGATCGCCGACCTTGTAGTCCGTCAGCTCGTAGTCGAAGCTGGCGTAGCCCTTCGAGATCGACTTCAGGCGGTCGTAGAAGTCGAAGACCACCTCGTTCAGCGGCAGCTCATAGACCACCAGGGCGCGGCTGCCGACGTAGGACAACTCGATCTGGGTGCCGCGGCGGTCCTGACACAGCTTGATGACGCCGCCCAGGTATTCGTCGGGGGTCAGGATGGTGGCCTTGATCCACGGTTCGGCGATGCTCTCGATCTGCATCACGTCGGGCAGGTCGGCCGGGTTGTGCAGGTCGATCTCGGTCCCGTCGCGCTTCTGGATCTTGTAAACGACCGAGGGGGCCGTCGCGATCAGGTCCAGGTTGAACTCGCGGCTCAGGCGTTCCTGGATGATCTCCAGGTGGAGCAGGCCCAGGAAGCCGCAGCGGAAGCCGAAGCCGAGGGCGGCGCTGGATTCCATCTCGAAGGTGAAGCTGGCGTCGTTCAGGCGCAGCTTGCCGATGGCGGCGCGCAGGTCCTCGAAGTCGGCGGCGTCGACCGGGAACAGGCCGCAGAAGACCACGGACTGGACTTCCTTGAAGCCCTTCAGCGGTTCGGCGGTCGGCTTCTTCTCATCGGTGATGGTGTCGCCGACGGCGGCGTGGGCCACTTCCTTGATCTGGGCGGTGATGAAGCCGACCTCGCCGGGGCCGAGCTGCTCGACCGGGGTGTTCTTGGGCAGGAAGACGCCGACGCGGTCGACCAGGTGGGTCGAGCCCGACTGCATCATCTGCACGCGCATGCCGGCCTTCAGCACGCCGTCGAAGACGCGCACCAGCAGCACCACGCCCAGATAGGGGTCGTACCAGGCGTCGACCAGCATGGCCTTCAAGGGAGCGTTGATGTCGCCCCTGGGCGCCGGCAGGCGGGTGACGATGGCCTCCAGCACCTCCTCGATGCCGATGCCCGACTTGGCCGAGGCCATGACGGCGTCCGAGGCGTCGATGCCGATGACGTCCTCGATCTGGGCCCGCACGCGGTCCGGCTCGGCGGCGGGCAGGTCGATCTTGTTCAGGACCGGCACGATCTCGTGGTTGTTGTCGATCGCCTGATAGACATTGGCCAGGGTCTGGGCCTCGACGCCCTGCGAGGCGTCCACCACCAGCAGCGAGCCCTCGCAGGCGGCGAGGCTGCGCGACACCTCATAGGCGAAGTCGACGTGCCCCGGCGTGTCCATCAGGTTAAGAATATATTCCTGGCCATCGGGCGCTTTATAGTGTAGCCTGACGGTCTGGGCCTTGATCGTGATGCCGCGTTCCTTCTCGATGTCCATATTGTCGAGAACTTGCGCCGACATCTCGCGCGCGGTCAGGCCGCCGGTGTGCTGGATCAGCCGGTCCGACAGGGTGGACTTGCCGTGGTCGATGTGGGCGACCACGGAGAAATTGCGGATGCGTTCGATGGGGGACGTCGTCATGGTCCGGCGCGCTTAGCATCCGCAGCGTCCGAACGCCATGCACAGGGCGCGAACGTCGACAGCGAAAGAAGATGCAGGATCGCGAGAGTTTATTCCGGGTGGTCGTCTGATCAAATGATCCGATCTGAAAACCGGACACCCGGATGACTATAACAAATGACGTGCCGTGCCCTGTGAATGGCTAAAAAGCGTCTCATTTCGGGGCGGTTCGCCTGTCGGGCGAAGGCGGAACGACGAGGTCTCAAGGCGATTGGGTTGTCCGGAGGTGGAGGAACCTCCGTATCCAATATGATCTGGAGGCTAAAGATATGCGTGCCAAATTGATGACTTCGGCGGCTGTCCTGGCGGGGGTGCTGGCGTTTGCTACCGTGACCCAGGCCCAAACCACTTCTAGCGGGCCCAACGGCGGCGTGGGTGGCAACACCACTGCGACCGATTCCTATAACAGCAGTGATGTGGATCTGGGCGTCACCGATTCCCTGAACGACAACTCGAACAACTCGACCAATCTCGGCGTCAATGACTCTCTGAACGATAATTCGAATAACTCGACCAATACCGACCTCGATGTCGGTATTTCAGATTCTCTGAACGATAATTCGAACAATTCGACCAACACCGATCTCGATCTTGGCGTGAGCGACTCGTTCAACGACAACTCGACCAACGTCGCTGACTCGGGCAACGACAACTCGACCAACATGGATAACTCGACGGACCTGGCCGTGGATATCGCGGACTCGTTCAACGACAATTCCGACAACTCCACCAACATGGACAACTCGACCAACACCAACCTGGATCTGGCTGTCGATATCGCTGACTCGTTCAACGATAACTCCGACAACTCGACCCATGTCGGCATTACCGACTCGTTCAACGACAACTCGACCTGGCGGGTGTCGCTGAGCAATCAGTCGCTGGCGGCCAACGTCAGTGATCTGAGCTTCGACCTGTCCGAAGGCGGCGACGGCGCGCAAAACGGCCGCATCCGCAGCGGCGACATCAACCAGAACGGCGGCGCATTCGCCGGCTTCGCGGGCATTCAGACCGTTAGCAACATCACCGGCCAGGCTTCGGTCGGTCAGGCTGCTACGGCTGTCGCCGCCAACGCCAACATCACGTTCGGCAACGGCGGTTAAGCGTTCTGTCGGCGGCCGGTTTGACCGGCCGCCGATTTCTTTCGGGAGGAAGCCAATGCTTATCCTTGTTACGGCCGCGCTGTTGTTCGCCGGTTCGGATCCCGCCCCGCCGCCGCAAGCTCTTTCGCCCGCCGAACCGCCCAGTGCGGAGGCGTCGGCGCCGTTGGCGATGCAGCCCCTGGATCTGGCGGAACTTCATGATCTGAACGCACGCGAGGGCGTCAATGTCATCGTCGCCAGCGATCAACTGCTCAAGGCCACGAACAGCGGCAACAGCGTCACCGCCAATACAGTCGGCTCGGGCGCCATCGCTATCGGGGCCAACGCCTTTGCCGGCTATAACGGCGTCGGCAACTTCGTGATGAATACAGGCCATAACAACAATCTTCAGGGCGCCATCACGATCAACATCGTGACCACGAGTCCGACGCCGTGACACGCAGCGGCTTTCGCTTTCGCAAGGGCCTCGGCCTTTCGGCTGCGGCTCTCTGTGCGACCTGGTTCTGCGCGGCGCCTGCGGGCGCCGATGTGCTTCTCAGCAGCGGGCCGGCGCCGGCGCGGGTCAGCGTGGTCAGCTATCGCGACATTCCGTTCCGCACCGTGGTGCGGCAACGCTATGATTTCAGTTGCGGTTCGGCGGCGCTGGCGACCCTGCTGCGCTATCATTACGACCGCGAAGTGGGCGAGGAACAGATCTTCCGCGCCATGTACGCCGCCGGCGATCAGGATGTGATCCGCCGGGTCGGCTTCTCCCTGCTCGACATCAAGCAGTTTCTTGAAGCCAACGGTTATCAGGCCGACGGCTTCAGGTTGACCCTGGACAACCTGGCCAGCCTGAACCGGCCGGCGATCGTCATGATCGACACCGCCGGCTACAAGCATTTTGTCGTCTTCAAGGGGAGCGACGCCGATCGTGTTCTCATCGGCGACCCGGCCCTGGGTCTGAAAATCTACAGCCGTGACCAGTTCACATCCATGTGGAACGGCATCGCCTTCGTGGTGCGCGAACCTGCGGATCGCTTTAATGAGGCATCGGAGTGGACGCCGTGGAACCGCGGGCGGCCGGCGCAGGCCCTGCCCAACCATTCCCTGGCAGAACTGACGCGAGAATTGCCGCCGCTCTATCAGGTCACCACACGTTTCCCTCTCGATCCCTATTTGCGGTGACGATCATGCGACGTGCTCGTTTCCTTCTGTTGTTCGCCCTGACGGCCTTGGCGCCGGCGGTCATGACGTCGTCGGCCTCAGCGCAGGCCTTCCTGGCGCAGACGTCTCTGGCGCAGCTGTATGCGGCGCAGACCGCGCCAACTGCGGCGCTGGCGTCGGAGGGGCCTCAGGCCCTGTCCGATGAGGAGCTGTCGGGGCTGCGCGGCGGGTTTATCACGACCAACGGCTTCACCTTCGGCTTCGGCGTGGTCATTCGTTCCTATGTCGATGATCGGTTGGCGCTGGAGACTCGAATGACCTGGACCCCGACCGGGCCGGCCACCGAGCAGACGCGCGGCGACGTGCCGGGCATGACCGATCTGGCGTCGGCCCTGACCTCCTTGCTGAACAGCGGCATAGATCTCAGAAACCTGGGCGGGACCAGCGGCGGCGTGGCCCTGGTCAGCGGCGACGGCGCGACGGCCTTGATCCACAATGTGACGTCTGGCCAGCTGCAGAACCTGATCGTCAACAACGCCAGCAACCGTGACCTGCGGCAGGATATGGAGTTGAACCTCTATCTGCCCGATCTGGCGACGATGCAGGCCGCCAGCAGCGCCCATGCGCGTGCGGCCCAACTGACCTACGACCTCAATACCTCCCTTGTCGGGGCGCTCGGCCGCTGAAGGCCCCCGACGGCGTCGGGGGCCTTGCTGGTTCTGACCTAGAAGATGATCGGCAGGCGCAGCACGAACCGCATGTCCGGCGCGTCTTCCGTCACCCCGAACTCGAAGTTCCCGTTGAGGCTGAACCGGTCGGTCAGCAGGTAGGACATGCCGAACTGCAGGGCGCCGACCTGCAGGGAATCGGACTTCTCGGTCAGGTCGTTCAGCTCGCTGGTGGTCGGCCGGATGTAGCTGTGCTTGTAGCCGAGCGAGAACGAGAACTTGGGATTGAGTGAGAAGCCGAAACCGATCGACATGCCGATGGCGTCGCCGGGATCGACCTCGCCGATCAGAACCTCGCCCTCGGTCTTGTTGATGTCCTTGGGCAGGTGGGCGAAGTAGCTGAGGCTGCCGAAGATCACCGCGGGATCGCTGGGGTAGAGGAAGCTAAGGCTCGATTCCACGCCCCAGAAGCCAGAGCCGGTGGCCAGACGGGTCGCCACGCCGAATTCGTCGCGCGGGATGTCGAAGGGACCTTCCCCTGTATTGCTTTTGACCCGCACGCCCCCGATGAAGATGGGACGTCCGCGCTCGCCGCCGTTGATCTGATAGCGGATGGCGCCCTCGATGTCGCCGATGCCGTCGCCGCTCAGGTCGATGGTGCGGGTGACGGCTTCGTCGCGCTGCTGGACGGTGGTGATGACGTCGTTGCGCCAAACATAGGGGGCCCGCAACTCGACCTCCATGCGCGAGGTCAGGCCGTATTTGGCGGCGATGGTCGCCACGCCAGTGTCGCGATCGGCTTCATTGGCCTCGATCACGCCGATCTGGACGCCGGGAACGATCTCGATGCCCCGGAAGACCAGGCGGTTGGCGCTGGAGCGCGTGTATTCGGTCGACACGTCCAGGGTCAGTTTGCCAGGCTGGGTCAGAACCGCGATGCCCTCGGGTATGGCGGCCAATTGCTCGCGGCGCGCCTGCAGCAGGGGCGGCTCGACCGGCGGGGCGCCGGCCGGTGCGGGGGCCGTCTGCGGCGGAGCGCCGGTCTGGCCGGTCGCCTGACCGGCGCGCAAGGCGGCCATCTCTCCGTCGGCGAAGGGGCGTGAGGCGTCGGACTGGAACCGCCAGCGCGGGTCGATGCCGGACTCGGCGACGTCGGCGGGCGGAGCGGCCCCCGCCGCGCGTTGGGCCAGAAGCGCGTCCTGCGCCTCGATGCGCTTCTGCTGGTCCAGAACCAGGGCCTCCAGCCGCGCCACGCGGGCGGCCAGATCGTCGTCCTGGGCCAGGGCGAGGCCGGGGCTGAGCAAGGCCGCCGCGGCGACCGACGCCAGCAGCAGACCGGATTTGGGACCCTTTCGACGAGCGCCGCGCAAGTCGCGCTGCCGAGGCGAAGGACGATGCTGGATCATGACGCGCTCTCTCTCATAGGTTTGGGTCAATGAAGGGCGGGGAAGTCGCCGCCGTAGTCGCAGGCGGCGCGCAGGTAGGATTCGTCCAGAAGGGTCAGCCAGCCGTTCTGCATGGCGATCAGGCGATTGCGTTTCATCTGGCCCAGGGTGCGGCTGACGTGGACCAGGCTGAGGCCCAGGGCGTCGGCCAGCGCCTCCTGGGTCAGCGGCAGATGCATCCGGTCGTGGCTGCACAGGCCGGCGCGGTGCAGCCGGTCGCGCAACTCGAGCAACAGATGCGCCAAGCGGGCCACGGCGGACTGCCGTCCCAGCCGGACCACGTGGTTCAGCAGGCAGATGTCTTCATAGCGACGGGCGGCGATCAGAGCCCGGCGAAGCCGGTCGTGGCGCGGGTCCTGCAGCGCCAGGATTTCTCGCAACATGACGGCGTCGACGCACTCCACGCGCGTCAGGGCGACGGTGGCTGCTTCATCCAGGGGGCGGGGTTCGGAACTCAGCCCAACGCCGTCGCCCGGCAAAAGGAAGCTGAAGATCTGACGCTGGCCGTCGGCCAGGACGCGCTGGCGGCAGGCCCAGCCGCTGAGGATCAGGCGGGGCGTCACCGCCCGTCCTTCGGCGGCGAAAGGCTCTCCGGCGGCGATGACTTCCTGAAAGACGCACAGCCGTCGCACCAGGGCGCGCTCTTCGTCCGACAGCCGCGCGGCGGTGTTGAGCAGGCGCAAGGTCGGCGTGTCCGCAGGCACGGTCAGGCTGCGTCGCACGCTGAGGGTTCGCGACGTCATCGACTGCACGCTTTGTGGCGCGACGGCGGCCCTCCAGCCGCGCGGCGCCCCTCCTTCGCCAAATACATATCCGGCGCTCCTCCGCGGGGCCAAACGGCCACCGAACGCTGGTGTTCCTTTTCGAGACGGGAAACAATTATTTCCGTTGGATCTGTGGCCTAGGCGCCCGGCGGTTCGACGCGAGAGGTCCGGTCAGGAAGGCGTCCGCCGGTTCCAGGGGGCGAGCGCCAGCAGGCGGGCCATGCCGCAGAAGCCTGTGGCCCCCGCCACGAACAGACCGGCGCCGACAAGGGCGCTGAGACCCCAGAAGACCGGGTGGACCAGGCTTCCCAGCAGGGCGCCGGTCAGGATCAGACCCCCGGCGGCCATCTGCACTTGCCGCATCAGCTCCAGAGGGGCCTTGGCGTTGGCGCGGACGGGCAGGCCGGCTTGCCTCCAGGCGTCCAGGCCGCCGTCCAGAACATAGGTCGGACCGTCGAAGCGCTTGGCCAGACGCGCGCCGTTCATGCCGGTGCGATGCCCACTGCGGCACATGAAGACGACGGGGTGATCCGGTGCGACATCCAACGGCGCGTCGTCGAAGATCGACAGGGGCGCGGGCAGGGCGCCGAGGATGTGGGCGCGGTCGAACTCGTCCGGTTCGCGAATGTCGATCAGGCGCACGGCGCCGGACTTCAGACGGGCGGCGACCTCGGCGGGCGACAGAAGGGCAGGGGCGGTCATGGTCGAGGCTTTCAGGCGGGCGGGGGGCAATAGATCTGGGCGAGGACAGCGATCACGCTGAGCGCCGCGGGATCGGCGATGCGATAGAAGACGGCGGTGCCGTCGCGCCGTGTCGCCACCAGGCTGTCCTCCCTCAACCGGGCCAGGTGCTGGGACAGGGCGGATTGGGACAGGCCCGTCTGTAGCTGGGACACCTGACGTTCACCCTCGCTGAGCTGGCACAGCAGCATCAGCCGGTGTTCGTTCGACAGGGATCTGAGCAGCCGCGCGGCCTCTGCGGCGTTACGCTGGAACGCGTCCAGTCCGATGGCTTCAGGCGTGGTCATGGCTACAATATATTCTGTATTGCTAAATTAGCAATTGCTAATAAATGGGGCTGCGAAGGAGATCCTCATGATTCAGCCCGCGTCGCCTGTGCCGCAGGTCGTCGGCGTCTTTGATCCGGCGACCCACACGGTCAGCTATGTTGTCGCCGATCCGGCTGCCGGGGCGGCGGCCATCATCGACCCGGTGCTGGATTTCGACCCGGCAGCGGCGCGGACCTCGACCGGATCGGTCGAACGGCTGCTGGCCCTGATCGCCGAAAGGGGATGGCGTCTGGAGCGGGTGCTGGAGACCCACGCCCATGCCGATCACCTGACCGGGGCCGATGAAATCCGCGTCCGCACTGGGGCGCCGATCGGCATTGGCGAGCGGATCAAGCAGGTGCAGAAGACCTTTGGCGACCTGTTCGAGGCTTCGGACGTGACGCCGGACGCCAGGGCTTTCGATCAGACCTTCGCCGATGGCGACTGCTTCCGTCTGGGAGAGATGGAGGTCGAGGTTCTGCATACGCCAGGCCATACGCCCGCCTGCGTCAGTTACCGGATCGGCGACGCCGTCTTTGTCGGCGACACCCTGTTCATGCCCGACTACGGCACGGCGCGATGCGACTTTCCGGGGGGCGACGCGCGAACCCTGCATCGCTCGATCCAGAAGTTGCTGGCCTTGCCGGACGCGACGCGGGTCTTTGTCGGCCATGACTACCTGCCTCAGGGTCGTGAGGCCTTTGCCTGGGAGACCTCGATTGGGGCGCAGAAGGCCAAGAACATCCACATCGGCGGCGGGCGATCGGAAGATGACTTCGTCGCCCTGCGCGAGGCGCGCGACGCGACGCTCAGCCCGCCGCAACTGATCCTGACGGCGCTGCAGATCAATATTCGCGCCGGCGCCCTGCCGCCCGCCGCGCCCTCGGGGCGCCGGTTCCTGAAGACGCCGTTGAATGTGATCTGAGGTGCGACGTCCGGGGCGCCTGGTTTCGACAATCCGCCGCAGCAGACGAACCTTATAACAGATTGCCGCATGGTCAGGCGGCCAGTATCCAGCCCTGCATGACCTGGCCGATGGGGACATGGACGAAGCTGGTCGTGGCGATGGCCTTCCTCGCCGCTGTCTTCTGCTTCGCCCCTATTGCGGATGCGGCGACCTGTGCGCCCGAGCCGCCTGTGGCGCACGCCTTGGTCGATCATGATCCAGGCGACGGCGATCACGGCGGACAGGCGGGCGGTCACGGCGTTTGCGCCCATGGCCATTGTCATCACAACAACACGGCGCGGACGGACGCAGGCGACAGCCTGCCGGTCCAAGCGCATGCGCGGCCGGTCCACGCCTTTCCCGCCAGCGATTTTCCGACCTCGGTCTCCCCCGACGGCCTGAAGCGACCGCCCAGAGTCTGACCCGACGACGGCGCCCTTGCGCGCTGATGCTCGTGTCAAACCTCTGGAAGATGAATCATGCCTCCCTCTCATCGCCGGCCGCCGCGTGTCGCGGTCGGCTGCGCCTTGGCCGCCTTGGCGGTCCTGTCGGCCAGTTCCGCCTGGGCCGACCCCGCGCCTTCGTTCGCCGAACTGTTGTCTCGGCTGGATCAAACCCCAGCGACGCTTGAAGCCGACGCCCTGACGCAGGCCGCCGAGGCGCGGGCGCGCCAGGCGGGCGTGCGCCCCAATCCGACCCTGGGGCTGGAAGCCGACAGCCTCTTCGGTTCAGGACCCTATTTAGGGACCGCTAACGCCGAGACCACGCTGTCGATCAGTCAGGATCTGGAACTGTGGGGCCGGCGCGCCGCGCGGGTCGAAGCCGCGCGGGCCGACGCCGGCGCGGCGGCGCGGCAGCGCGACCTGGCGGTCGTGGACGCCGCGGGGCGTCTGGCTTTGATTTACGCCGAGGCTGAGGCTGCGGAACGTCGGGCTGAACTGGCGGAAGAGAGCCTGTCCCTGACCGTCGCCGATGCGCGCGCCGCCCTAGCCCTGGTGGAGCAGGGACGCGAGCCCCTGTTGCGCGGCATCCAGAGCGAAAGCGAAGCCGCCGCCGCCCGTGCCGCGCGCGATGAGGCCCAGGCCGAACGGGATGCGGCCTTTGCACGTCTCGCCGCCGTCGCCATGCTGGTGGTTCCCGTGACGGGCATCGAGGCCAGCCGGCTGGATCAGACCCCTGGCGCGGCCCGCGTGGCGACGACCGCCGCGCCGACGGTGCGGGTGGCCGAGGCCGGGCGTGACGCCGCCGAGCGTCGGATCGCGGTCGAACGGATACGTGCGCGCCCAGACGTTAACGCCAGCGTGGGTCTGCGTCGCTATGAGGCCGAGGACGCCACGGCCCTGA
>JALAGW010000102.1 GCA_022712235.1 Brevundimonas sp.
GGCGCGGGCGGGGCGGCGCGCGCCGGCGCGGGCGCCCTGATCGAGGCGGGGGCGAGCATCCGCATTCTCAACCGTTCACGCGACCGGGCCGAGGCCCTGGCGGCCGATCTCGGCCCCTCCGTCACAGTGGCCGACGAGGCCGCCCTGGCCGAGGCTGATCTGGTCATCAATGCGCTCAGCGTTCAGCCCGTCATGGACCTGTCGGCGTTGAAGCCAACCGCCGTGGTCATGGACATGACCTACAAGCCCGTCGTCACCCCCTTCCTGACGGCGGCGCGGGCGCGCGGTCTGACGACCGTGGATGGTCTGGCCATGCTGATCGGCCAGGCGACGCCCTCCTTCACCGCCCTGTTCCGCCGACCGCCGCCGCCCATGGACCTGCGCGCCTTGCTGCTGGCCCATCTGGGAGAAGGCGCGTGATCATTCTCGGCCTGACCGGTTCGATCGGCATGGGCAAGTCGACGACGGGGCGGATGTTCGCCGACGAAGGCGCCCTGCTGTGGGACGCCGACGCCGCCGTGCATCGTCTCTATGCGCGTGGCGGGGCGGCGGTCGAACCCTTGAGCGAAGCCTTCCCCGGCGTGGTTGTGGACGGCGCGGTGGACCGCGCCCGTCTGGCCGAGGCGCTGGGTCGCGACGAGACGGCCTTCAAGCGTCTGGAGGCCATCGTCCATCCCCTGGTGGCCCAGGACCGGGCCGAGGACCTGGCGGCGGCGCGGGCCGAGGGCGTGCGGCTGGCCGTTCTGGATATTCCCCTGCTGTTCGAGACCGGCGGCGACGCCTTTGTGGACGCGGTGGTCGTGGTCACCGCCGATCCCGAGGTTCAGGCGGCGCGCGTCCTGGCCCGCCCCGGCATGACCCGTGACCGTTTCGAGGCCATCCTGGACCGTCAGACGCCCGACGCCGAGAAGCGGCGCCGCGCCGACTTCCTGGTCGACACCGGCCGAGGCCTGGACGCCGCGCGCGAACAGGTGGCTCAAATCGTGGGGACGGTTCTGTCGCCGGACTGGGTCAAGCCTGTGTGCGCCAGGCCATGACGCCGCCGGATCTGCCGACAGGCTGGGGCGTCATCGAAGCGAAGCCCCTGGCCGAGGGCGTCGGCGGTCAGGTCTGGCGGGCGCGGCGCCGGAACGGCGAACCGGTCGTCATCAAACACGTCAGCGCCCAGGCGGCGGCGGACGCCATTCACGCCACGGCCTATCTGGATTGGCGGGACGGCCGGGGCGCCGTGCGCCTGCTGGCCCTCGACGGCGACTGGCAGATGCTGGAGGACGCCGGCGAACGGACCCTGGCGCAGGTGCTGGATCAGGACGGGGACGCCGCCGCGACCCTGATCGCCGCCGAGGCGCTGCGGGTTCTGCACGCCCCTTCGGATCGCCGCGCCGAGGGCCTGCAAACCATGCCGGTTCGCTTCGCCGCCCTGACCACGGCGGCCGAACGCGAAGGCGGTCTGTTCGCCGAGGCCGTCGCCTGTCTGAAGACCCTGACGGGCGGGCCGGTTCAGCCGCTGCACGGGGATCTGCATCACGACAACATCCTGTTCGGCGCGCGCGGCTGGCTGGTCATTGATCCGCACGGCCTCATCGGCGACCCGGCCTATGACGCGGCCAACCTGCTCTATAATCCGCTGGAGCGTCAGGATCTGCGCACCGACCCCGAGCGGGCGCGGCGTCTGGCCGAGGTTCTGGCGCCGGCGGTGCAGCGGCCCGCGGCCGCTGTTCTCGGCCATGGCTTCTGTCACGCCTGCCTGTCGGCGGCCTGGCATCTGGAGGATGGGAACGCGGCCGAGGCCGGGCGCAGTCTGGCGGTGGCGCGCGCCGTTCAGGCGGCCCTGAGGGCGGCTTGAGGCTTTCGCAAAGGGCCGAAGCCCGGCATTAAGGGGCATGGCCCGCGAAATCGTTCTCGACACCGAAACCACCGGCTTCGACCCCAAGACGGGCGACCGTCTGATCGAGGTCGGCTGCATCGAGATCTACGACCTGTTGCCGACGGGGCGGACCTTTCACCGCCTGGTCAATCCCGAGCGCCTGATCCCGCCGGAGGCCATCCGGGTGCACGGCATCACCGACGACCACGTCAAGGATGCACCCAGGTTCCATGAGATCGCAGGCGACCTGCTGGAGTTCATCGGCGACGCGCCCCTGATCGCGCACAACGCTAACTTCGACCGCAACTTCATCGACTTCGAATACAACCGCATCGGCCAGAAACCGCCCGAGCAGGCGCGGTGGATCGACACCCTGCAACTGGCGCAGAAGCGTTTTCCGGGCATGCCCAACTCGCTGGACGCCCTGTGCAAGCGCTTCAAGATTTCTCTGGTCGACCGCACCCTGCACGGGGCCCTGATCGACTCCCGCCTGCTGGCCGAGGTCTATCTGGAGCTGCGCGGCGGCAAGGAGCGGGCGCTGGATCTGACCTCGACCCGCGGCCCCCAGGCCACGGCGGCGACCGCTTCGGTCAGCCACGGGGCGCGACCCACCCCCCTGCCCTTCCGCTCGACCGAGGCGGAGCAGGCGGCCCATCTGGCCTTCCTGAAAGCGACGTTGAAGGACCACAGCCTGTGGGCGGGCTACGGCGTGACGGTCGAGGTTGAAGCCAAGGACGAGGCGGCGGCCTAAAAGGCGGCGTCCATCAGGATGTAGGTTCCGGGCTTGGCCTGGAAGGCGTCGATCTGCGGCACCAGCCGTCGGAAGTGTTCGCTGGCGCAATGGGCGTCCAGCGCCGCCTGATCGGGCCATTCCTCGATGAAGACAAAGTGACCGGGCTGGCGCTGGTCCGTGAACAGATCATAGGCCCGGCACAGGGGTTCCTCGCGCGTCAGCCGCACCAGCTCGCGATACAGCGGCATGACCGTCTCAAGGTGTTCAGGCTTTCAGCACGACACCCTCCCTACATAGAAAAAGGGACGCCCAAAGGACGCCCCCAATTCTTCCGCTCAAGCAGCGAGGCGCCGCGCGCCTCGCGATAGCGGTCTTCTTGAATTATGCCTGACCGGCGTCGGCCGGGCCGCTGGCGATCTGCTGCTGGCGGGCGACGTAGATGGCGGCGAAGTCGATCGGGTCGACCATGAAGGGCGGGTAGAAGCCGCCGTCCGAGGTGGCCTGGGCGATGACCTGGCGGGCGAAGGGGAAGAGGTAGCGCGGGCACTCGATCAGCAGCATGGGTTCGATGTCCTGGGGCGCGACGCCGCTCAGGGCGAACAGGCCGCCATAGACGAGTTCCACGTGAAACACCGGGTTCTTGTCGTCGCCGGTGGCCTTGACCGACAGCTTCAGGTCCAGCTCGAACAGGCCGTCGGGACGACCGGCGGCGTTCATTTCCACGCCCATGTCGATGGCGGGCTTGCCGTCGATGCGCAGGCTTTCCGGCGCGCGCGGGTTTTCGAAGGACAGGTCGCGGACATACTGCGCCAGGA
>JALAGW010000103.1 GCA_022712235.1 Brevundimonas sp.
CCTACCCGGTGCGGCAGTTAGCGGAAGTCCGTTCTGGAGCCTCGGCGGAGCGGCAGCCTTTGCCCTCAGTGCCGGCGTCTTTTTTCCGGCCCACAGGTTCTTTCGGCGCTTCCGCTGAGCGGCAGCTTCCCACCGTTAGCCGCCATTCAGCACGTGCCTCCAAGCGACCACCTTCCGCCCCGCGCCCGTTCGTGGCACTGACGCGCGATGAAGCCGCCTAAAGCCGCCCTTAAAATCGACCGCCCCTTCCCCACCCTGATGCTGGAGCTGGAGGCGCGCGCGACGTGGAACGGTCACGTCTGCGGCGTGGACGAGGCTGGGCGCGGACCCTGGGCCGGGCCGGTGTCGGCGGCTGCGGTGATCCTGAACCCCGACGACCTGCCGGCGGGCGTCGACGACTCCAAGGCCCTGACGGAAAAGCGCCGCGCCGCGCTGGAGCCTGAGATCAAGGCCCGCGCCCTGGCCTGGGGCGTCGGCTTCGCCTCGGTCGAGGAGATCGACGAGCTGAACATCCTGCACGCCACGGGCCTGGCCATGCGCCGCGCGGTCGAGGCCCTGACGCATCCGCCGGTTCACGCCCTGGTGGACGGCAACTACCGCTTCAAGCTGCCCTGCGCCGTGACCCCCGTGGTCAAGGGCGACAGCCGATCCCTGTCCATCGCGGCGGCCTCGATCCTGGCTAAGACGGCGCGGGATCGGCTGATGATCGAAATGGACGCCGTCTATCCCGGCTACGGCTTCGCCAGCCACAAGGGCTACAACGCCCCCATCCACCAGTCGGCTCTGAACACCCTCGGCCCCTGTCCGGCGCACCGTCGCAGCTGGGCGCCGATCAAGGCCCTGCTTTCGGACGCTTAGGACGGTCCGGCATCCCGGCCGTAGCCTTGCGGCGCAAGGCGAAGCGCCGGGACCGCCCAAGACGCAGACTGTCGGTGCTTCTTGCGGTCCCGGATAGCGGCTGCGCCGCTTCGAGGATGACGTTGTATGGAGTTAGCCGACCGTCGCGCCCGCGACCAACAGGCCCAGGATCACGACGACCGCCGCGACCAGACCAAAGAACAACCAGTTGGGCAATCCGCTGGACGACCGACGGCGCGGCTCGGAAGGCGTAACAGACGAACGGTCGGTCGAGGCACTCATGCTGCCTGTAACCATGTCGTCGCGCCTTGGTTCCGCGTCAGGCGGCGACCGGCAGGCTCAGTGGCTTTTCGGTCACGACGAACAGGTGCTCGACGTTGCGCAGCCGCCCGACCGCCCCGACCTTCTCGCCCTTCAGGTTGTGGATGCCGATGCGGGCTCCGACGTAGCGGGGGCGCGGGATCTCGACCACCTGGACATGGCCGCGCGCCGACAGCATGGCCGTCAGGTCGTCGCGGGACAGATAGCCCTCGTCGTTGAAGCTGACGATCAGGTTCGGCGTCTTCAACCGTTCGACCACCGACTGCAGGGCCGGGCCGATGCCGGGGCGGCTGTTGAACGGGCTCTTGCGGGTCTTCACGTCCACCCGCTTGTTGGCCACGCCATAGGTCTCGGGCTTGTCCCACAGCACCAGGCTCTCCCAGCAGTGGTAGTTGGCCAGATAGGAGTGCTGGTTGTAGGGCGGGTCGAGATAGACCAGGTCGGCCTCGACCTGATCGGCGATCTCGACCGCGTCGCCCTGGGTGGCCCTGCACGGCCCCGCCGCCACGCCTGGCAACAGATCCGGCAGCCGCAACTCCAGCGGTTTCAGCGCGCGCGGCGCCCAGCGCTTCATATAGGCCATCTGCAGGCCGGCGGTGGAATCCACGCGATCCGCCGCCTCCATCAGGGCGACCATGACCACGGCCTTCAGCTCAGGCTCCAGCCCCATGGCCTCGATGCGGGTGCGCATGGCGTCGATGCGGGCGCCGTTGTCGGGATGGAAGAAGCGGGCCTCCTCGCAGAAGGCCTTGGTGAACCAGCCGGGCTCGGGCGTCAGCGTCCGCAGCTCGGCCAGCACCGCCTCGGCTCTGTCCGCCCAGCGTTCGCGGTCAGCCTGGACGTAGGCCGTAGCGAGCGTGTGGGCGTAGGCGTTGTGATCATTGGACCAGACGCGGAACCCCTGCCCTTTCAGGGCGTGGCCGACGCGGGCTGAGCCGGAAAACAGGTCGCACACCGTCCCGCCTTCCGGCAGGGCGGCCCGCACCGCACCCGTGACATGGCCCAGAAGCGCGCGCTTTGAGCCGATGTACTTGATCATTCCGTCCCGTCAGGTCTTCCGGGCGCGCTTCGCCCCTTGCGGAACATGGGCCGGAGCATGGGCCAGACGCAACAGATTCGCGGCGCCCGGCGCCCCGAAAGGCGTTCCGGCCAGGATCAGGATGCGCTGGCCGGCCTCGGCCAGGCCATAGGTCATGGCGCTTTCCACCGCATCGTCGGTCAGGCCTTCCAGCGAGGACGGCTGCTCGCCCAGACGCGGCTCCAGCCCCCAGACGAGGGCCAGACGACGCGCCGTCTCGGGCTTGGGCGTCAGGGCCAGCACCGGTTGCAGCGGCCGCTCGCGCGACATGCGCCGCGCCGTGCCGCCCAGGGTCGTGAACACCACCATGCAGGCGGTGGAGGCCGCCTCGGCCGCCTTCCTCGCCGCCGCCACCAGGGCGTCGACGTCGTGGATGTCCATGCCCGCGTGTTCGGCGTCCATCAGGCCGGGCCACAGGGGGTCGCGCTCCACCCGCTCCATGATGCGGTTCATGATCTGCACGGCTTCCAGCGGATAGTCGCCCGAGGCCGTTTCCGCCGACAGCATCAGGGCGTCGGCCCCTTCATAGACGGCGTTGGCCACATCGGAGGCCTCGGCCCGCGTCGGCGCAGGCGAACTGGTCATCGACTCCAGCATCTGGGTGGCGACGATGGCCGGCACGCCGCGCTGACGGGCGGCGCGCAGGATCTTCTTCTGGGCCACCGGCACTTCCTCGGGGTCCATCTCGACCCCCAGATCGCCGCGCGCGACCATGACGCCGTCGCAGTAGTCGAGGATGCTCTCCAGATCGTTTAGGGCCTGGGGCTTCTCGATCTTGGCCAGGCAGGCCGCCTGACCGTTCACGATGCGCTTCAGTTCGGCCATGTCCTCGGCCTTCTGCACGAAGCTGAGGGCCACCCAGTCGACGCCGAGGCGAAGGGCGAAGGCCAGGTCCTCGCGGTCCTTGGGCGTCAGGGCCGAAACTGGGATGACGGCTTCCGGCACGGCCACGCCCTTGCGGTCCGACAGCTTCGAGCCGCTCTCGACCGTCACCTCGGCCCATTCGTCGGTGCGTTCGCCGACCCGCAGCCGGATGCGCCCGTCGTCGATCAGCAGCAACATGCCGGTGCGCAGGGCCTTGAAGATTTCCGGGTGCGGCATCTGCACCCGCGTCTCGTCGCCCAGGGCCGGGTTCAGATCGAAGCGCATCCTGTGGCCCGGCTTGATGGCGATCTCGACATCGGCGAACCGGCCCAGCCGCAGCTTGGGCCCCTGCAGGTCGGCCAGAACCCCCAGCGGGCGCTTCAGCGCCATCTCGGCGCCGCGCACGGCTTTCAACGCCGCCGCGTGATCCTCATGCGAGCCGTGGCTGAAGTTCAGGCGGAAGACGTCCACCCCGGCCTGGGCCAGCGCCTTGACGGTCGCGGGCGCACGGCTCGCGGGTCCAAGGGTCGCGACGATGCGCGCGCGGCGGGCTCTGTTCATGATGTTTCCTCAAGGCGGCTCTGACGGCCACGGCCTCCCCTCAGAGGCCTTGATCCCTTGTGCCAACGAAAAGCCGGGGGCGTAAGACCACGCCCCCGGCCGGAAACACGAGTTTATGAGCCCTGAAACACGACTTTACGGCTTTGGCGTCTCGCAGCGGCCGTTGGCGAACTGCGGCAGATCCATGCAGCGGCCGTCCACCGCGTCCGTCGGCTGGACCCCGATCAGGTGAGCCAGGGTCGGAGCGATGTCGATGGTGCGCATGGGCAGGAAGCGTTCCTGACCATTGGCGCCCGGCCACCAGAAGATGATCGGCACGCGGCGGTCATAGTCCCAGGGCGAGCCATGGCTGGAGATGGCCGCGCCGATCCGGCCCGATCCCGTCAGACCCGGTTGATAGGCGCGCATGATGTCCGGCGAGCGCCCGGCCACCGCCGACAGGCGCAGGCGCTGACGCACGCTCAGCTCCTCGGGATTGTCCGAGGCGGGCATGGGCTCGGCCAGCAGTTCGTCGCGCGACACCGCCAGGGCCACCTGCGGCTCGGCGTTCAGCAGCTCGACGGCGGCGGCCAGGACCTGGCTACGCAGCGGCTCGGCCAGCGACTTGTGATCAGCCCCGACGACGATCAGCCCGCCCGCCGAGGAGACCAGCGGATTGGCGTCCAGGTTGAAGCGCGCCTTGAGCGCATCATTGACGCGCGGCGTCAGGGCGCGATCCACGCGGCCCGCCGCCGGATAGCCCTCGACCGAGGAACGCTCGGGGAAGTCCGACCCGCCGTGGTCGGCGGTCAGGGTCACGATCACGCCGCCGGGGATGGTGGCCAGCTTGTCGAGGAAGACGCCCAGGGCTGCGTCCAGACGCAGCATCTGCTCGCACATCTCGGGGCCTTGCGTGCCATAGCCGTGGCCGATGCGGTCCGTGGCCGACAGGCTGACGCCCAGCATGTCGGTGACGCCGCGACGGCCCAGTTGCTGATTGTCCAGCAGCTCGGCGGCGCCCTCCAGCGTCAGCTCGTCCAGCACCGGCGAGCCGTCGAGGGTGTCGTTCGCCGGCGGCAGGGTCGAGTTGAAGGTCTGTCCGCCGATGACCCACTGGCCCTCCAGACGACGGCAGGCGTCGTGGGTATAGGTCCAGGTCGGCATCTGACGCGTGAAGCGGTCGATCATCCGCGCGTTCAGCGCCGCCACCGGCGCCAGCTTCGCCTCGGCCGACTGGCCCGGCTCGACATAGGTGGTGAAGCCGAAATCAGCCGTCAGCCAGAAGGCGCCGTCGGCCTTGTGGCCCGCCAGGTTGATGGCGCCGCGATCCTTGCCGGAAATGCCGAAGACGCGGCTATCGGGGCTGACCGTCTTCAGCCAGTCGCCCAGGGTCGATGCCTTCAGTTGATCCGGGCCGACCGGGCCGTTGTCGGTGTTCCTGCCGTGCGCCAGGGTGTTCTGCGGCGCGGCCAGGCAATAGGTCTCCTGCCCCGTCCTGGTGTCGATCCAGTCGTTGGCCGGAATGCCGCTGTGCGCCGGATGGACGCCGGTCAGGACGGTGGAGTGACCGGCGCAGGTCACGGTGACGCCGTGGGTCTGATAGCCGTTGATCGAGACCAGGCCCTGATCGGCCAGGGTCTTCAGCCCCCCGGCGAACTGGCTGCGATACTGGTTGAACAGGTTGGCGCTGAACTGGTCGATCACCAGGGTCACGACGAGGGCCGGCGCCGCGCGCTGGGCCGGGGCCGGGGCCGGGGCCGTCGTCGCGGCGGGCCGGGCCGCCTGCTGCGCCATGGCCGGAAAGGCTGCGCCCGTCAGAAGGGCGAGCGCCAGGGTCGGGGCCAGAACGCGGCTGAAGATCATCTTGAACACCGGAACCGCTGAGGATGCAGGGTGACTCCCCGCCCAGCGTAACGGCGCCAAGACAACGGCCCAGATAGCCAGACAGATAGTTGGTGCGAGCGGCGGGGGTCGAACCCGCAAGACCGAAGTCGGCGGATTTTAAGTCCGCTGCGTCTACCAGTTTCGCCACGCTCGCGGCGTCAGCCCCTCAAGGCTTGGCCCCTAGGGCTTGGCTTGTGTAGCCGCCGAACGCAGGACGCGGAAGTCCACATCGGAATCGGCGATCAGCCGCACCAGCGCGGCCCAGGCGGCGACGTTCTGGGTCATCTGGGCCGGGTCGATTTTGTCCAGGGTGTCGTCGGCGGTGTGGTGCAGGTCGAAGTAGCGCGTGCCGTCCTGCGCCAGACCAAAGACCGGCACGCCCGCCCCGGCCAGCGGCCCGATGTCCACCCCGCCGTGCAGTTCAGGCTCGCTCGACGGCAGGACGCCGATCAGATCGCGCGGCTGGTGAAGATGGGCGAGCCGGTGCGGCTGCGCCTGAAATCCACCGCCCACACCTATCAGACCCACAGCCAGAACGTGATCGGCGACATCGTCGGCGCGACGCGCCCAGACGAGAACATCGTCCTGGTCTCGCACATGGACAGCTGGGAACTGAGCAAGTGCGCCATCGACGATGCG
>JALAGW010000104.1 GCA_022712235.1 Brevundimonas sp.
GCTCGACCGGAGCCAGGGCGGCCGGATAGCCGATGGGGGCCAGTTCGGGACCCTTCACCGTCTCGGTGATGGTGGAGCATGCGCCGAGCGACAGGGCGGAAGCGGCGGCGGCGAGGATCAGGACTTTACGCATGACGGGATCTCTCAGCGAGCGGCGAACTGTTGCGGATTGGCGCGGGCCATCTGGGCGGCGGGACCGGCGACCGCCCGGCCCGGCGACACGGCCACGGCGTCGATGGTGCGGCCGGACTGGACGTTCAGGACCGGCACGGCCTCGCCCGCCGAGGCGTTGCGCGTGGCCTTGCCGGTGACGGTCAATTCGACGCCGCCGGCGACATAGACGACCTCGACCATGTCGTTGCGGGCGATGACCTGGGGCGAGGCCAGGTCGCGGCTGGTGACGGCGGCCCCGGCGCGCAGGGCGCGCTTGGCCGACAGACCGACGACCTGATCGGCGTCCTGGGGACCGCCGGCCGGGGCCTGATGGGCCTGAACGGTGGACCAGACCACGTCGGACGGCTGGATGATGTCGCCGGCGGCCAGGCTGCGGGCGTAGGTCAGAACCTCGACCGTGGCGCCGGGACGCGAGGCCACGGTGGCGGCTGCCGGGCGGGCCGAGGCGTCTGCGGGCGCGGCGCCGCCTTCGCGCACGACGATGCGGCGCAGGCCCTGGGGGTTGGCCCAATCCAGACCGGCGCGACGGGCGGCGGCCTGAATCTGGCGGGCCTCGAAGACGACCGTGGCCCCGGCGCGCTGGCCGACCACGACGTTGGCGGCGGCGCCCGCGTCGTCGAACAGTTCGCCCAGGGTGACGCGGCCGTCGTCGTCGACGGGGTCGGGCAGCAGGCTGACCGGACCGGCCAGGGCCGGGGCGGCGAAGGCGGCGAGGGCGGCGGCGAGGATCAGGGCGCGCTTCATGGCTCAGCTCTTTCCCTAGCTCTTCACCTGGGCCGAGACGGACAGCATCTCGTCGGCGGTGGTGATGACCTTGGAGTTCATCTCATAGGCGCGCTGGGCCACGATCAGGGCCGTGATCTCGCTGACCGCGTCGACGTTCGAGGCCTCGGTGTAACCCTGGATCAAATGGCCGTAGCCGGGTTCGTTGGGGGCGCCGATGGTGGCCGCGCCCGAGGCGGCGGTCTCCAGCAACAGGTTGTCGCCAATGGCTTCCAGACCTGCCTCGTTGAAGAAGGTCGCCAGTTCCAGCTGGCCGACGACCTGCGGCTCGGTCTGGCCCTGGGTGGTGACCTGGACCTGGCCCGACTTGGAGATGGAGACGTCGATGGCGTCCTGGGGGATGTTGATGGCCGGCTCGACCGCATAGCCGTCTTCGGTGACCAGCTGGCCCTCGCCGTTGACGGCGAAGTTGCCGGCGCGGGTGTAGGCGATCTCGCCCGAGGGCATGGTGATCTGGAAGTAGCCCTTGCCGTCGATGGCGATGTCGTAGGGGTTGCCGGTGCGGGTCGGGCTGCCCTGTTCGGTGATGCGATAGACGCTGCCGGCCTTCACGCCGGCGCCGATCTGGATGCCGGTGGGGACGACGGTGCCCTGGGTCGAGGACTGCGCGCCCATGCGTTCGACGTTCTGGTAGAGCAGGTCCTGGAACTCGGCCCGCTGACGCTTGAAGCCGACCGTGTTCATGTTGGCGATGTTGTTGGAGATGACCTCGACGTTCAGCTGTTGGGCCAGCATGCCGGAGGTGGCGGTTCTAAGAGCGCGCATCGTTCAGGCCGTCCTTACTAGCCGACCCGGCCCAGCCGCTCGACCGAGCGGCGTGACAGGTCGTTGGCGTTTTCGATCATCTTGGTCACGCGCTCGTAGGCGCGGTTGATCTCGATCAGGTTGGTGATTTCCTGAAGCGTGTTGACGTTTGAGCCTTCCAGCATGCCTTGGCGGATCTGCACGTCCGGGGCGTCGAGCGGCTGGGCGTTCGAGGTGTTGCGATACAGGCCGTCGCCGCTCTTTTGCAGCACCGACAGGGCGTCGAAGCGGACGGCGTTCAGGCGACCGACAGGCTGGCCTTCCTGGCTGATCGTGCCGTCAGGGCCGACGGTGACGGGGCCGCGCTCGGGGTCGAGGGTGATGGGGCCGCCGTCGCCGAGGACCGGCAGACCCTGTTTGGTCATCAGCACGCCCTCGGCGTTGGTCGTGAAGCCGCCGTCGCGGGTATAGGCCTCGCCCGTCGCGGTCTGGACCCGGAAGAAGGCGCCTTCGCCCTCGATACCGAAGTCCAGCGACCGGCCGGTCTGCTTCATCGACCCCTGGCCGAAGTCGCGGCCGACGCCCTTGTCCAGCACGAAGCTGGCCGAGGGGCGGATGTTGTCGTTGCGGGCGCGTTGACCGACCTCGGTCCCGACCATCAGCTGTTCGACCTTGAACCCGGTGGTGTCGGCGTTGGCGACGTTGTTCGCCACGATGTCGAGCTCGCGGCGAAGCGTCATCTGACGAGACAATCCGATGTAGGCGGCGTTTTCCACGAGTGCGGCTCCTTCGCCGATCTCGTCGCAACGACCGTGCCAACAGGGTTAATCCAGTCGTAGCGGGCATTTGAGCCGAATTGACCTGTGCGGCGCCCGGCAGGATTTGCCGATTGTAAACGCCTCGTTAACCAAAATCGCCGCATCAGGAAGTCTGTGAGGATCGGGGCGACGTGCGGATGCTGAAGCTGAAGCTGGGCAAGAAGAAAGACGCGGCGCCGGCCGGCGACGACGCCAACCTGCCCGCCGTGTCGGACGGCGAAGGCGGCGAGGGCGCGCCCGCCAAGAAGAAGCTGCCGCTTTTGTTCATCATCATCCCGGCGGCCCTGGTGGTGCTGGGCGGCGGCGGGGCCGCGGCCTTCCTGCTGATGAAGCCCAAGCCGGCTGAGGCCGAAGCGGGCGAGCACGGCGCCGAGAAGAAAGCTGACGATCACGGCAAGAAGGAAGAGAAGAAGGGTGGCGGTCACGGCGGCGGGGGCGGCGAGGCCGACCCGGCGGCGGGCAAGATCGCGGCCGGTCCCGATGGCGTGACCTTCTACACCCTGCCGGACATGATCGTGAACATCCAGTCGGCGGACGGTCGTCCCACCTATCTGAAGCTGAAGCTGACGCTGGAGATGAAGGACGCCGACCTGGCGACCGATCTGCAGGGCGAGACGCCGCGGATGCAGGACATGTTCCAGGGCTTCCTGCGCGAACTGCGGCCCGAGGACCTGGCCGGTTCGGCGGGTTCCTATCAACTGCGCGCCGAGATCCTGCGCCGGGTCAACCTGATCGCCGCGCCGGGCAAGGTGGACGCCGTGCTGATCGAAGAAATGCTGGTGTCCTAGGCATGACCGACACCCTGGCGGCCGAGAACGAACTGGATCCCTTTGGCGGCGAAGCCGACATGGGCGCGACCCTGTCCGAGCGTGTGCTGAACCAGGACGAGATCGACAGCCTGCTGGGCTTCGACATGGGCGACGGCGACGACTCCGAACGGAGCGGCATCCGCGCCATCATCAACTCGGCCCTGGTGTCCTACGAGCGTCTGCCGATGCTCGAGATCGTCTTCGACCGCCTGGTGCGGTTGATGACGACCAGCCTTCGCAACTTCACCTCGGACAACGTCGAGGTCAGCCTCGACACCATCAGCTCGATCCGTTTCGGTGACTATCTGAACTCGATCCCGCTGCCGGCCATCCTGGCGGTCTTCCGGGCCGAGGAACTGGACAACTACGGCCTGCTGACGGTCGACAGCAATCTGATCTATTCGATCGTCGATGTCCTGCTGGGCGGGCGTCGCGGCACGGCGGCGCTGCGGATCGAGGGGCGGCCCTACACCACCATCGAGCGGGTGCTGGTGCAGCGGATGGTCGAGGTCATCCTGAACGACGCGCGCGCCGCCTTCGAGCCGCTGACGCCGGTGCATTTCACCCTGGACCGGCTGGAGACCAATCCGCGTTTCGCCGCCATCGCGCGTCCGGCCAACGCCGCCATCCTGGTCAAGCTGCGGATCGACATGGAAGACCGGGGCGGTCGGGTCGAATTGCTGCTGCCCTATTCGACGCTGGAGCCCATCCGCAAGATGCTGCTGCAGCAGTTCATGGGCGAGAAGTTCGGCCGCGACAACATCTGGGAAGGCCACCTGGCCACCGAGCTGTGGACCACGGAAACCGAGGTGCGCTGTGTGCTGGACGAGCAGCAGATCCCTCTGTCGCAGGCGCTGAATTTCAAGGTCGGGGACACCCTGATGCTGAACGTCACGCCCGACTCCGAGGTGTCGGTCCGCGCCGGCTCCATTCCGCTGACGACCGGCAGGATGGGCCGCAAGGGCCAGCATATCGCCGTGCGGGTCGAAGGCCCGATCAATCCTGACATCGCCGCCAATCTGGGCCGAGGGAAACGCTGACATGACCGGCATCATTCTCGATTCCATCCTCATGCTGCTGCTAGTCGCGGCCATCGCCTACGGCATCAAGCTGGAGAAGAAGCTGAAGGCCCTGCGCGACGGCCAACTGGCCTTCGCCGGCGCCGTGACCGAGCTGAATTCGGCCGCCGGTCGCGCCGAGCAGGCCCTTGCGACGCTGCGCGCCTCGGGCCACGAAACCGATCTGCTGCACGACCGCATCATCAAGGCCCGCGCCGTGAAGCAGGAGCTGGAGGTGCTGATCGCCCGCGCCCCCGCCGGTCTGCCCGCGCGCTCGGCGGCGCCCCAGGTCGAGGTTCGCGAAGAGCCGGTGCTGGAGCTGAACACGCCGACGTCGCAGGTCGCGCCCCTGCTGGACGATGAAGCGCGCGCCCGCCGCATGGCCTCGCTGATGGAGCGGATCGAGGGCGCGCGCGCCGTGATGAAGGCGCCGGCGGCCCGTCCCGCGCCGGCTGCAGCGCCGACTGAAGCCTTCGCCCCGGTGCGGCAGGCCTTGGCCGCTAACCATGCTGCGCAACAGAGCCTAAACCGCGCTCGTCGTAGCCTGGACGAAGATCTTTTCGCTGCATGATGCTTGCCCCTATGCCTGACGCGCGGCGTCAGGCGACTTGAGGGGATCATTTTTCTTGCCCTATGCCCGACGCGCGGCGTCGGACGACATGAGGGCGCCGACGACCGAGTTGACCGATGAGCAAGCTGCCCCGCCTTCTGCCCCTGATCGCCATCGCCATCGGCGGGGTCGTGGCCGTGCGTGCGGCGGGCGTGGCGCCGGAGCTGTTCCAGGGTGCGACCGCCTGGGCCCAGGAAGCCGTGACCGCCGAGACGTCGGGCGAGGGCGGGGGAGCCGCCGCCAAGCCGGTTCCCGCCGTCTGCGCCCTGACGCCGGAGCAACTGGCCCAGCAGGCGGGAATCTCGCCGGCTGAACTGCGCATCATCCAGTCCCTGTCCAAGCGCCGCGACGCCCTGGATGCGCGCGACGCCGACTTCGCCACCACCCTGCCGCTGATGGTCGCCGCAGAGCAGAAGCTGGACGCCAAGCTGCAGGCGCTGGAAGCCCTCAAGGGCGAGATTTCCGCCCTGGTCGGTCAGGTGGACGAGAAGGAAAAGGCCGAGACGGATCGTCTGGTCGCCGTCTATTCCGCCATGCGGCCCAAGGAAGCCGCCGCCGTCTTCAACACCCTGGACGACAGCGTGCGTCTGCCGGTCGCCGCCGCCATGCGGCCGCGGACCCTGGCCGCCATCATGGCCCAGATGCCGGCCCCGGCGGCGCGTGAACTGACCGAGAAGCTGGCCAAGCGATTCCAGTCGCAACAGTTCGCCGCCCGCGCCGCCGCCGCGACGGCGGGGGCGACGCCCACCGCGACCCCGGCAGCGACTCCGGCGGCGGCGCCTGCGCCGGCCCGCGCGGTCCAACCCGCCGGGACCACGCCCGTCGCGACCCCTGCCGCGCAACCGGCGGCCCAGCCCGTGCGTCGTCCTGCGCCGCGTCCGGCGGCTCAGCGTCCGGCGGCTCGCCCCGCCGCCCCGTCTGCGCCCCCTGCCGAGGCCGGTCCGCGCCCCTACGCCCCCGGCGGCGAGGCCGGCGCGGCCCCGGCTCCGGCGCGCCAGTCGGTGCAGTAGGCCTTCACCTTTCGTCATCCGGAAGCGGCGCAGTCGCTATCGGGGACCGCAACATACTCTGACGTCTACGTCCCAGCCGGTCTCGCCTCTACGCCTCGCCAGCGAGGCTTCTCTCAGGAGACGGGGAGGCAAGGCGCCGGTTGTCGCCACGCCGCTACGCAGCTATTCAGCGCGCTTCGATTTTCATGAGGCCCTTCGCCATGTCCGACGCCCTGCCTGATCGCCTCTCGGTCGATCCCGACAGCCCCTTCCACGACGCCGACCTGCTGATGCGCGGCGTGGGCATCCGCTTCAAGGGCGAGGAAAAGACCAATGTCGAGGAATATTGCGTCTCCGAGGGCTGGGTCCGTCTGGCCGTCGGCAACCGCGTCGACCGTCGCGGCAAGGCCCTGACCGTCAAGCTGCAAGGCCCGGTCGAGCCCTTCCTCAAGGGCGAGTGATTTCCACCCTTGTGGGCGTAGCCTGAGGCTTTCGGTCGCAGGCTTCGCCCGCTAGGGTCCGCGCCTTCTTTGTGAGTCTGGGAGGCGCTCCATGTCGTTCAACGCCCGTCTGATGGCCGCCAGCGCGATCGCGCTCGGCCTGATCGCCACGCCGGTTCTGGCGCAGGACGCCAGGACCATTCGCGCCGCCGAGCAGGTGCGCGATACGGCCCTTCAGGGCAACATCGCCCTCGACTACGTCACCCAGATCACCACTCGCTTCGGCGCCCGTCCGGCGGGCTCGCGCTCGGAACAGGCAGCCGCCGACTGGGCCGCCGACTATATGCGCGCCCACGGTTTCCAGAACGTCCGCATCGAACAGTTCCCGCTGGTGGGCTGGGAGCGGGGCGAGGAGAGCGCCGAACTGCTGGGCGCCCGCCCGCAGAAGCTGGTCGCCGCCGCCCTGGGCCACTCCATCGCCACCCCCGCCAGCGGCATCGAAGCTGACGTGGTCTTCTTCGACGGGCTGGACGCCCTGCTGGCCGCGCCGGTCGGCTCGCTGAACGGCAAGATCGCCGTGATCGACGGCGGCCAGATGGTGCGGATGCAGGACGGCTCGGGCTATGGCTCGCTGTCGCGCATTCGCGGGACCGGTCCGACCGAGGCCGCCAAGCGCGGCGCTGTGGCCTTCGTGATGCGCTCGGCCGGTTCGGACGAACACCGCATGCCGCACACCGGCACCACCCGCTATGTCGAGGGCAAGGTGCCGCTGCCGTCGTTTGCGCTCAGCGCCCCGGACGCCGATCAGATCGCGCGGCTGGTGAAGATGGGCGAGCCGGTGCGGCTGCGCCTGAAATCCACCGCCCACACCTATCAGACCCACAGCCAGAACGTGATCGGCGACATCGTCGGCGCGACGCGCCCTGACGAGATCATCGTCCTGGGCTCGCACATGGACAGCTGGGATCTGGGCACGGGCGCCATCGACGATGCGGCGGGCGGCGCCATCACCCTGGCCGCGGCCAAGCTGATCGCCGAACAGGGCCGTCCGGGCCGCACCGTGCGTGTGGTCCTCTATGGATCGGAAGAGGTGGCCCAGCCGACCGACACCGGCAACGGCGGCGGCGCCTACTTGCGCAACATCGGCGCGGCGGGCGTCGAGAAGCACGTCATCGCCGGCGAGAGCGACTTCGGCGCCGACCGCGTCTACGCCCTGGGCCTGCCGCCCGGTTCGCAGAACACGGACTTCGCCAAGATCGCCCTGCGGGTCCTGCATCCCCTGGGCGTGCTGCCGGGCGAGGCGGAGCTGTTCGGCGGCGTCGACATCGGCC
>JALAGW010000105.1 GCA_022712235.1 Brevundimonas sp.
GGCGGGTCGACCAGCGTCACCTCGATGGCTTCATACTCGGGCGGAAAGACCGGGGTCTTGGTCGGCGCCAGGAGGATGGCCGCCAGAACCAGAACGTGCGCGCCGATGCTGCCCGCCACGGTCAGGGCGCGCCGCCGCGCCTTGCGGCGTCCCTGCGATGAAACCTGGGGCGCGACATCGGAGGAACCGCCTTTTCTTGCGCCGCTCAAGCAGTCGGCTCCACAAGCTTCACCGCAATGAAGAATAAAATGACCAAGGCAAGCATCCCGACACGCGACCTCAGGACAATGAGGCGTTCTTTGGTAACCCGGCATCCGCGTCAGCATCATGGCGCCTTGCCTTGAATATGCCCAACTTTGCAAAATCGGTGATTTCTAAAGTTTTTCTATGGTTAAGCTGAAACCATGTCTCCCGTTGCGCGTCTTTGCAGCGCCGTTCCCTGCATCCGCGGGTGCAGCAACGCGCAATCCCGGAGTAGCGCACCGGCACCAAGGAGATTCAACTTGATCAAACTGACATCTAAGGCGGTCGCAGCCAGTGCTGTGGTGGTGCTGGTGGGACTGACCGCAAGCGGGTGTGCAAGCCATCGTTTCGTGCGTGACAACGTCGCCGTGGTCGACGAGCGCGTCACCCAGGTCGACAATCATCTGACCCAGGTTGAAGGCACCGCCGGCGAGGCCCTGCAGCGCGCCAACGCCGCGCACAAGCTGGCCGAAGGCAAGTTCCTGTATGAAGTGGTCCTGTCGGACGACTCGGTGAAGTTCCCGGTCAACCGCGACGCCCTGTCGCCGGAAGCCGAACAGCGTCTGGCCGAGCTGGTCCAGCGCCTGAAGGCCGAGAACCGCAACGTCTATCTGGAAATCCAGGGCCACACCGACTCGTCGGGCGACACCCGCGCCAACGAGCATCTGGGCCAGTCGCGCGCCGAAGCCGTGCGCCGCTACCTCAGCGACCAGGGTATCGCCCTGAACCGCATGGCCACCATCTCCTATGGCGAGACCAAGCCGGTCGCGCCGAACAACACCCGCGAAGGCCGGGCGCAGAATCGCCGCGTGGCGATCGTCGTCCTCAGCTAGTCGGCGGCGGCGGTTCGCACCCGCGAGCCGCCGCCTGTTGTTTCAGGCGGGCGAGGCGCGATCCAGGATCGCCCGCGCATCGATTTCCGCCTCGAACGCGCCGTAGGCCACCCCGCGCGGCGCCAGACGCAAGCGGCAAAAGGCCCCGGCGACGGGGCTTTCGTTCATCAGCAGCACCGCAGCCTGCGCCGCCAGCGCCAGACGCTCGATCGACAGACGCGCCGTCGCCTCGGACGACGGGGTGAACTCCAGACCGTCCAGCCAGCGATCATAGACTTCGTCGTGACCGCGCGCCGCTTCGAGGAAATCGCGGAAGGCCGTAACCGCCTCTGGCTCGCGCCCGACCGCGCGCAGGACGTCGAGCGCGATGACATTGCCCGAGCCCTCCCAGATGGCGTTCAGCGGCGACTGGCGAAACAGGCGCGGCATGAGCCCGGTCTCGACGTATCCGGCCCCGCCCAGGCTCTCCATCGCCTCATAGACCATGCCCGGCGCCCGTTTGCAGACCCAGTATTTGGCGATCGGCGTCAGCAGCCGCCCGACCGCATCATCGCGGTCAAAGGTCCCGGCCAGATGCAGCGACAGGGCCGTCGCCGCCTCGCTCTCCACCGCCAGATCGGCCAGGACGGCGGCCATCATGGGCTGGTCGATCAGCCGCTTCTGGAAGGCGGTGCGGTGGGCGGCGTGCCAGATCGCCTGGGCCAGGGCGCCGCGCATCTGCTGGGCCGAGCCGACGACGCAGTCCAGCCGCGTGTGCTGGACCATGCGGATGATGGTGGCGACGCCCCGCCCTTCCTCGCCGATCCTCTGGGCCAGGGCGCCGTGATACTCGACCTCGGACGAGGCGTTGGAGCGGTCCCCCATCTTGTCCTTCAGCCGCATGACGCGGAAACCCGCATTGCGCGTCCCGTCCGGCAGCCAGCGCGGCAGCAGGAAACAGGTCAGGCCGCCCGACGCCTGGGCCAGGGTCAGGAAGGCGTCGGACATGGGGGCCGAACAGAACCACTTGTGCCCGGTCAGGCGATACCAACCCTCCTCGCCCGTCGGTTCGGCGCGGGTGGCGTTGGCGCGCACGTCGGACCCGCCCTGCTTCTCGGTCATGGCCATGCCCAGCGTCACGCCCGCCTTGTCCGGCGCGGGTCGGACGGCGGGATCGTAGCGCCCGCCCCTGATCTTCTCGATCCACGACGCGCCGACGCCCGGCTCGACCGCCAGGGCGGGAACCGAGGCGTAGGTCATGGTCATGGGACAGCTGGTCCCCGAATCCGCCTGGCCGGTCAGGAACAGGATGGCGGCGTGCAGGACGTGGCCGTTCGCCGTCCCGTCCCAGGCGGCGGAGGCCAGTCCCGCCTCCAGCCCCAGCGCCATCAACTGATGATAGGCCGGGTGAAACGTCACCTCGTCGATGCGGCGGCCATAGCGGTCGTGGGTGTCCAGCACCGGCGGGACGCGATTGGCCTGCACGCCCCAGTCGATGACCTCGGCCGACCCGCAGCGGGCGCCCAGTGCGGCCAGCCGCGCCTCATGCTGCGCCCCGCCCGCGCGGCGCACGGCGTCCAGCAGCGCCCGGTCGCCGGTGAACAGGTTGACGTCCTCCAGCGGCGGCGGCTGGTTGGTCACCTCATGGGTGTCCAGATCGGCGACGGGACGGAAGGACGACATGGGCGGGCTCCGTTCAGGCTGGGAGCGACACCTAAACAC
>JALAGW010000106.1 GCA_022712235.1 Brevundimonas sp.
CGGCCCCACCCGCACCTGAATGACCGGCGCGTTCGCCCCGATGTCAGCGGCGGTGATCGCGTTCAGTTCGCCCTCGAACGGAACCAGGCGCGCGGCGATGACGTCGTCCGCGTCCTGCGGTCCGACCGCCTGAAGCTCGCAGTCGGCGGCGGTCGCCGCGCCGTTCGGCACGCCCCCGGCGCGGAAGGCGACGCGCCAGACCCTCCCCTCCCTGGTCAGGGCCATGCTGGCCTGGGCCGGTTCGTCGCGCTCGAACACGGCGTCGGGCGCTTTCGCCTTCCCCGCCTTCGAGGACGCGCTGTCCGCCAGAGACGGTCCGGCAGCGGCCAGACCCAGGGAGGCGGCGACGACAATCGAAATGAGACGCATGGAAAACTCGCGAAAACCTGACCGCGCGACGGTTCAGCTTCTCGGCGTCGGCGTCAAGCGCTAAGCCTTGGCCATGACCCAGCTTCAAGGCCCCCTCGCCGGCGTTCGCGTCCTCGATCTCTCCCGCGTTCTGGCCGGTCCCTGGGCGACGCAGACGCTCGCGGACCTCGGCGCCGAGGTCATCAAGATCGAGCGGCCGGGCGCCGGCGACGACACCCGCCACTGGGGACCGCCCTTCACCGCCACGACCGACGGATCGAAAGGCGACGCCGCCTACTTCCTGTGCGCCAACCGGGGCAAGAAGTCGGTCG
This sequence comes from Brevundimonas sp., assembly GCA_022712235.1. Classification (GTDB taxonomy): domain Bacteria; phylum Pseudomonadota; class Alphaproteobacteria; order Caulobacterales; family Caulobacteraceae; genus Brevundimonas. The sequence continues at coordinate 681 of JALAGW010000106.1, forward strand.
CGCTGGACATCGCCAGCCCTGAGGGCGCCGAGGCCGTGCGCAAACTGGCCGCGACCTGCGACGTGGTGGTCGAGAACTTCAAGACCGGCGGGCTGAAGAAGTACGGCCTCGACCATGCCGCCCTGTCGGCGGTCAATCCGAAGCTGGTCTATTGCTCCATCACCGGCTTCGGTCAGGACGGACCGGACGCGCACCGGGCCGGCTACGACTACATGATCCAGGCCATGGGCGGGCTGATGTCGATCACCGGCCAGCCCGACGGCGCGCCCGGCGCCGAGCCGATGAAGGTCGGGGTGGCGGTCGTGGACCTGTTCACCGGCCTCTACGCCTCCAACGCCATCCTCGCCGCCCTGTGGCACGCGCGCGCGACCGGCGAGGGCCAGCACGTCGACATCGCCCTGTTCGACGTCCAGGCGGCCATGCTGGCCAATCAGGCGACGAACTGGTTCGTCTCTGGCAAGGCCCCGACGCGGATGGGCAACGCCCATCCCAACCTGGCTCCCTATCAGCCCTTCCCCTGCTCGGACGGCATGGTGGTCATCGCGGTCGGCAACGACGGCCAGTTCCGGGCTCTGGCCAAGGCCCTTGGCGTCGAACCCATGGGCGCCGATCCGCGCTTTGCGACCAACGCCTTGCGGGTCCAGCACCGCGCCGAACTGTCCCCCGCCCTGTCGGCCCTGACGGCGGGCTTCACCATGAAGGGGCTGATGGCCGCGCTGGAAGCCGCGGGCGTGCCCTGCGGCCCGGTCAACACCATCGACCAGGTCTTCGAGGAGCCTCAGGCCCTGCATCGCGGCCTGACGGTCGAACAGTCGCGCCCCGACCTGGCCACGCCGATCCGCACGGTCGCCTCGCCCATCCGCCTGTCGAAGACCCCCGTCCGCTACGACGCCCCGCCGCCCAAGCTGGGGCAGGACACGGACGACGTGCTGGCCGCCCTCAAGCCGGACTGAAGACTCCCGGCAGAGCCAGGATCAGGCTCACCGCTGCAATCGCGCCGATCAAGGCCACGCCGCTCCAGTGAACCGGCCGCAATCGGCGCGGCAGGCTGGTGCTGGCGAAGCCGCCCATGGCCGCCATGAACAGGGCCAGACCCCGCCCGACCGCGCGCGTCGTCGGCTTGTCTGGCGGCAGGTCGCCCTCGTCATCAGCCGCGAACTCGCCGGCCCGAGCCCGCGCCAGCAGGTCGCGGGCCTGCTCCGCCTGATCCGACCGTCCCATCAACCGCAGGCCCAGCGCCCGCTGCATCAGGGGATCGACCGTGGTCTGGAACCGCTCGGTCACATCCACATCCACGCCGTGCGAGGCGAGGAATGCCGCCGCGAGGTCGGCCTCATAGACATCCTGAAAGCGGGCGATCTCGACGAGGCTCATAGGCCGAGGCTAGCACGCCCGGCCCAATTGAAAACGGCGGCTCCCGAAAGAGCCGCCGTCGTCAGGTCTGGATCGCCCCGGCCTTACAGGTCCAGCAGGGCGCGCGCCGGGTCTTCCAGCAGTTCCTTGATGCGGACCAGGAAGGTCACGGCTTCCTTGCCGTCGACGATGCGGTGATCGTAGCTGAGGGCCAGGTACATCATCGGACGGATCTTGACCTCGCCGTTGATGGCCATCGGGCGCTGCACGATGTTGTGCATGCCCAGGATGCCCGACTGCGGCGCGTTCAGGATCGGCGTCGACATCAGCGAGCCATAGGTGCCGCCGTTGGTGATGGTGAAGGTGCCGCCCTGCATCTGATCCATGGTCAGGGCGCCGTCACGGGCGGCCTTGCCCAGGGCGCCGATGCCCTTTTCGATGCCCGCCAGCGACAGGGTGTCGGCGTCGCGCAGGACCGGAACCACCAGACCCTTGTCGGTGCCGACGGCCACGCCGATGTCGTAGTGGTTCTTGTAGATGATGTCCGTGCCGTCGATCTCGGCGTTGACGGCCGGGATTTCGTGCAGGGCCTGAACCACGGCCTTGGTGAAGAAGGACATGAAGCCCAGCTTCACGCCGTGGCGCTTCTCGAAGACTTCCTTGTACTGGGCGCGCAGGGCCATGACGTTGGTCATGTCCACCTCGTTGAAGGTGGTCAGCTGGGCGGCCGTGTTCTGGGATTCCTTCAGGCGACGGGCAATGGTCTGACGCAGGCGCGTCATCTTCACCCGCTCCTCGCGCGGCTGGTCGGCGCGCGGCGCGGCGGGCGCGGCAGCGGCGACCGGAGCCGGGGCGGCGGCGCCGATGGCGGCGATGGCGTCAGCCTTGGTGATGTTGCCCTTCGGCCCCGTGGCCGAGAGCGAGGCCGGGTTGATGTTGTTTTCCGACACCACGCGCTGGACGGCGGGCGACAGGTGGGCCGAAGCCGGAACCTGAGCCGAACCGGCGTTGGCCGGAGCGGCGGCGGGAGCCGCAGCAGCTGGAGCGGCCGCAACGGCGCCCGAGGCCGAGATGGAGCCGATGACCTGACCGGGGGTCACGGTCGAGCCGTTGTCGGCGGCGATGGTCAGGACGCCGGCGGCCGGAGCCGAGACTTCCACCGCGACCTTGTCGGTCTCGATCTCGACCAGCAGCTCGTCCTTGGCGACCGTGTCGCCCGACTTCTTCAGCCAGGTGCCGATCGAGCCTTCGGCGACGCTCTCGCCCATGGTCGGGACGGCGATCTCGACCGAGGCGCCGCCCGAAGCGGCCGGAGCGGCGGCGGGGGCCGCGGCAGCGGCGGGCGCGGCGGCCGGGGCCGAAGCGCCTTCGCTCACCGAACCCAGGACCGTGCCGGGAACGACCGTGTCGCCTTCGGCGGCGTTGATCGCCGCCAGGACGCCGTCGGCCGGGGCCACGACTTCCAGCGAGACCTTGTCGGTTTCCAGCTCGACCAGGACTTCGTCCTTACGGACGGAGTCGCCGACCTTCTTGGTCCACTTGGCGATGGAGGCTTCGCTGACGGATTCACCGAGGGCGGGGGTAAGGATATCGGCCATGGTTCGGTCCAGTGTCTTTGTGTCTTGGCGTATCTATAGGTCAGGCGAGGCCGATCAGGCCATGGCCTCGGCGAGGAAGGTCTCGAGTTCCTTCAGGTGGCGGCTCATCAGGCCGGCCGCCGTGGAGGCGGAGGCCGGACGCCCGACGTAACGCGCGCGCTTGGCCTTGATATCCATCTTCTCGAGCGTCAGTTCGATCCATGGATCGACGAAGGTCCAGCCGCCCATGTTCTTGGGCTCTTCCTGACACCAGACCAGGTCGGCGTTGGGGAAGCGGGCCAGCTCGGCCGAGATCGACTTGATCGGCCACGGATAGAACTGTTCCAGACGCAGGATGTAGATGTCGTTGATCCCGGCCTTCTCGCGCGCGTCCAGCAGGTCGTAATAGACCTTGCCCGAGCAGACGATGACCTTGCGGATGTCCTTGTCCGCCTTCAGCGAGACGCCCGCCACTTCGGGACGCAGCTGGGCGTCGTCGCGCAGGACGCGGTGGAAGGACGAACCCTCGGCCATGTCGGCGATGGTCGAAACCGCCTTCTTGTGACGCAGCAGCGACTTGGGCGTCATCAGGATCAGCGGCTTGCGGAAGTCGCGGTGCATCTGGCGACGCAGGATGTGGAAGTAGTTGGCCGGGGTCGTGCAGTTGGCGACCTGCATGTTGTTCTCGGCGCACTGCTGCAGGAAACGCTCGAGGCGGGCCGAGGAGTGTTCGGGGCCCTGGCCCTCATAGCCGTGCGGCAGCAGCATGGTCAGGGCGCTCATGCGCAGCCAGTTGCGTTCGCCCGAGCTGATGATCTGGTCGATGACCACCTGGGCGCCGTTCACGAAGTCGCCGAACTGGCCTTCCCACAGGGTCAGGGTGTTCGGGTCGGCCAGTGAGTAGCCGTATTCGAAGCCCAGCACCGCTTCTTCCGACAGGGCCGAGTCGATGACCTCGAAGTGGGCCTGACCCTCGCTGAGGTGGTTCAGCGGGATGTAGCGCTGCTCGGTCGTCTGGTCGGTGATGCCCGAGTGACGCTGCGAGAAGGTGCCGCGCACCGAGTCCTGGCCCGACAGGCGGACGTTGTAGCCCTCTTCCAGAAGCGAGGCGAAGGCCAGGCTCTCGGCGGTGGCCCAGTCGATGTTCTGGCCGCTGTCGATGGCTTCGCGGCGGCCCTCGACGACGCGCTTCAGCGTCTTGTGGATGTCGACGCTGTTCGGGATCTGGGTCAGGCGATGACCATAGTCCTTGAGCTTGTCAGCCGGGACGGCGGTGTCGCCGCGCTGGGCCGCATCGTCGGTCTTTTCGGCGCCCAGGCCCTGCCACTGGCCGTCCAGCCAGTCGGCCTTGTCGGCCTTGAATACCTTGCCGGCCTCGAACTCGGCGTCGAGGAAGGCCTCGAAACGGGCGACCTCGGCGTCGACCTCGGCCTGGGTCAGGACGCCCTCGGCGACCAGACGCTTGGCGTAGATCTCGCGCGTCGAGGGCTGGGCGCGGATCTTCGAATACATCAACGGCTGGGTGAAGGTGGGATCATCGCCTTCATTGTGGCCGAAGCGGCGGTAGCAGAACATGTCCACCACCGCGTCCTTGTGGAACTTCTGACGGTATTCGGTCGCCACCTTGGCGGCGAAGACGACCGCTTCGGGATCATCGCCGTTGACGTGGAAGATCGGGGCCTGGACCATCAGGGCCACATCCGACGGATAGGGCGACGAACGCGAGTTGCGCGGGCTGGTGGTGAAGCCGATCTGGTTGTTGATGACGAAGTGCAGGGTGCCGCCGGTGCGGTAGCCCTTCAGCCCCATCAGGGCGAAGCACTCGGCCACCACGCCCTGACCGGCGAAGGCGGCGTCGCCGTGGATCAGCAGGGGCACGACCTTGGAACGGTCCAGCACCCATTCATTGTCCGGCTTGCCGATATTGACCTCGGCCTCGCGGATGTCGAAGGCCTGCTTGGCGCGCGCCTTGCCCAGGACGACCGGGTTGACGATTTCCAGGTGCGACGGGTTGGCCGTCAGCGACAGGTGGACCTTCTTGCCGTCGAACTCGCGGTCCGACGAGGCGCCCATGTGATACTTGACGTCGCCCGAGCCCTCGATGTCCGACGGGACGGTCGAACCGCCCTGGAACTCGTGGAAGATGGCCTTGTAGGGCTTGCCCATGACGGCGGCGAGCGTGTTCAGGCGGCCGCGGTGCGCCATGCCGAAGACGATCTCATCGACGCCCAGGGCGCCGCCGCGCTTGATCACCTGCTCCAGGGCCGGGACCATGGCCTCGCCGCCGTCCAGGCCGAAGCGCTTGGTGCCGGGGAAGCGCTTGTGCAGGAAGCGCTCGAAGCCCTCGGCCTCGATCAGCTTGTTCAGGATGGCCAGCTTGCCTTCCTTGGTGAAGGCGTTCTGCTCGAACTTGTCCGGGCCCTCGAAACGCTGCTGCAGCCAGGCCTTCTCCTCCGGCTCGGCGATGTGCATGTACTGCACGCCGATATTGCCGCAGTAGGTGCGCTTGAGGATCTCCAGCACCTGACGGATCGAGCCGGTCTGCAGGCCCAGGACGCCGTCCAGGAAGATCGGACGATCCATGTCGGCGGCGCTGAAGCCGTAGAATTCGGGGGTCAGCTCGGGGTTTTCGATCGGCTGTTCGATGCCCAGGGGATCCAGGGTCGCCTGCAGGTGGCCGCGCACGCGGTAGCTGCGGATCAGCATCAGGGCGCGGATCGAGTCATGGGCGGCGGCGCGCACGTCGGCGGCGGTCAACGCGCCCGAAGCGTCAGCGGCCGGAGCCGCCGGACGCGGGCCGGGCTTGCCGGCGGCGGC
>JALAGW010000107.1 GCA_022712235.1 Brevundimonas sp.
GACGATAGACGTCCAGCGCCCGCATCATCTCGCCCGGCGCGAAATGGCTGGCGAAGGCGTAGGGCAGGCCCAGATGGGCCGCCAACTGCGCCCCATAGGTCGAGGACCCCAGGATCCAGATCGGCACATCCTGGCCCTCCCCGGGGTTGGCGATGATGCGCTGGTCCGGGGTCGCCGGGGCGAACCACTGCATCAGCTCCATCACGTCCTGGGGGAAGGCGTCCACATCGCCCTGAAGCGTGCGCCGCAGGGCGCGAGCGGTCGCCTGATCCGAACCGGGCGCGCGGCCCAGGCCCAGGTCGATGCGGCCGGGATGCAGGGCGTTCAGGGTGCCGAACTGCTCGGCGATGACCAGAGGCGCGTGGTTGGGCAGCATGACGCCGCCGGCGCCGACGCGGATGGTCTTGGTCGCCGCCGCCACCGCGCCGATGACGACCGAGGTCGCCGCGCTGGCGATGCCCGGCATGTTGTGGTGCTCGGCCAGCCAGAACCGGTTGTAGCCCAGCCGCTCGGCGTGGCGGGCCAGGTCGAGGGTGTTGGCCAGCGACTGGGAGACATCGGAGCCCTCGGGCACCGGGGCGAGGTCGAGAATGGAAAGCGGGATCATCCGACCGATATGGGGCGGCTTTTCAGCGGCGCCATACCGGCCGAAACGATAGCGGCGTTCTCAGGTCGCCGGGCAGTCGCCGATGCGCTCGGCCGTCATGGTCATCTTGGTCTGGGCCATCTGCGGCGTGGGCGGCGGGGTCAGCTTGGTGGTCACCTCGGTGACGTAGCGGCTGTTGAAGTCACCGGTGACGCGAATGCTCGAGTCCATCTTCATATTACCCGGCAGGGTGCATGTTGTGGCGGCGACCATGGCGTCGCCCTGACGAGCAAAGGCCTGGGTGGTGCAGTCGGCGCCCGCGTGCTGCGTGTTCGCCGGCGGCTCCAGCTTGGCCTCGGTGACGCAGACCTCTTGCGTGGGGATCGTCGCTCCGCCGAGCGCCCCCTCCATGGCGGTCGTCACGCGCCACAAACCAGGTCGAGGCGCATCCAGCGCGGCCTCGACCGAACTGGGGACGTTCTTGGCCCCCTCGCCCGCAGCGGCTTCGGTCTTGCTGTTATTGTTTCCGCAAGCCGACAGACCCAGCAGGCAGGCGACGGCGACGCCGCCGATCATGACTGAACGCATGGCGCGCTCCCCTCTCGTTGAAACCGAGGGGTCAACGCCGCTCAAGCGTTGCGGTTCACCCGCGCGCGGCGTTTAGGCTAGGTCGACGCCCGTGGTGCGCATGATCTCGGCGCGCAGTTCAGGAATGCCGAAGCCCTTTTCCGATGAGGTGACCAGCACCGCCGGATAGGCGGCTGGACGCTTGGAGATGGCCTTCAGCGTCGCCGCCTGGACCTTCTCAGCCTCGCCCTTTTTCAGCTTGTCGGCCTTGGTCAGGACGATCTGATAGCTGACGGCGGCCAGGTCCAGGGCGTCCAGAGCCTCGTCGTCAACCTTCTTGAGGCCATGACGGGCGTCGATCAGCAGATAGACCCGTTTCAGCGTCACCCGGCCGCGCAGATAGTCGCGGCCCAGGTCCTGGAACTTCTTGACCGTGGTCTTGGACGCCTTGGCCCAACCGTAGCCGGGCAGGTCGACCAGACGCAACCGACCGTCAAGATCGAAGAAGTTGACCTCGCGCGTGCGGCCCGGCTCGTTCGAGGCCCGCGCCAGCTTGTGCATCCCGACCAGGGCGTTGATCAGGCTGGACTTGCCGACATTCGAGCGGCCCGCGAACGAGATTTCCGGCAGGTCGGGATCGGGCAACTGTTCGATCTTGGCGCAGCCCAGGACGAAGGTCGCCGGGCGCGAAAACAGCACACGCGCCGCCTCGATCTCGGCGTCCGAATATTCTCCGACCTTGGGCTCGTCCGACGGTTGATCCAAAGGGTCAGGCCTTTTTGAAGCGAGCGAAGAAGGTGTCGATCGGGTTCTCGGCCTTGAAGCGGTGCATGATGACATACTGCTGCGCGATCGAGAGGATGTTGTTCCAGGCCCAGTAGATCAGCAGGCCGGCCGCGAACGGGGCCATGATGAAGGTGAAGATGAAGGGCAGGAAGGCGAAGATCTGGCGCTGCATCGGGTCCTGGGCCGGCGGGTTCATCGACTGCTGCAGCCACATGGTCAGGCCATAGACGATCGGCAGGACGCCGAGGTGCAGCGGGCCGTTCAGCAGGCTGCCGACCAGCGGCAGGGTAGCCGGGTCCCACGGAATGGCGCCGAACAGGTTCCAGATCGTCGACGGATCGCGCGCCGACAGGTCGCGAATCCAGCCGAAGAAGGGCGCGTGGCGCATTTCGATGGTGACGAACAGCACCTTGTAGAGGGCGTAGAAGACCGGGATCTGCACCAGGATGGGCAGGCAGCCCGCCAGGGGATTGATCTTCTCCCGCTGATACAGGGCCATCGTCTCCTGCTGCTGCTTCTGCGGGTCGTCCTTAAATTTCTTTTTGATCTCCTCCATCTTGGGCTGGAGGGTCCGCATCTTGGACAGGCTCTCGTAGGACTTGTTGGCCAGCGGGAACATGATCAGCTTGACCACGACGGTCAGGGCCAGAATGGCCAGGCCGAAGTTGCCGAGGATGCCGTAGAAGAACTCCACGACCCAGAAGATCGGGCGCGTCAGGAAGAAGAGGTGACCCCAGTCGATGGCGTAGACGAAGCGCGGCAGGTCCAGGCTCTTTTCATAGCCGGCCAGGATCTCGTTGCGCTTGGCGCCGGCGAACAGACGCTGGGTCTCCTCGATCTGGCGGCCCGGCTGGATGGTGCGGGTCGCGCCCAGCATGGCGGCTTCGTGGACGTTCAGACCGTCGGGGTCGCGCACGGCGAAGCGGCCCTCGATGGCTTCCTTCTGGTCCGGGATAAGGGCAGCCATCCAGTACTTGTCGGTGATGCCCAGCCAACCGCCGGTCGACTGGTTCTCGATGCGCGGCTTCTTGGCCCAGTCCTTGTACTTGACCTGTTCCGTGGTGAACTTGCCGTTCGCGCCGAAGGCGCCGATGGCGCCCTCGTGCAGGATCATCTGCTTGCCCAGGTCGGTCGGCACGCCCTGGCGCTCGACGCGGCCATAGGGGGCGATGGTGATGGGCTGGCCGCTCAGATTGGCGACGGTGTCGGTGACGGTGAAGACATATTGCGCGTCGATGGCGATGACGCGCGTGAAGCGCAGACCGGCGCCATTGTCCCAGGTCAGCTCGACCGGGGTGGTCGGGGTCAGGCTTGCGCCCTTGGTCAGGCTCCAGACCGTGTTCGGGCCGGGAACGCCGCCGGGGACATTGGGGCCGCTCCAGCCGAACTGGGCGAAGTAGGCATGCTCCATGCCCTGCGGGCGGAACAGCTCGACGGGCGGCGAATTCTTGTCGAGCGTTTCCTTGTAGGCGGTCAGGTAGAGGTCATCGATGCGGGCGCCCTGCAGCGACAGCGAGCCCTTCAGGGTGGCGGTCTGGATCGGCACGCGCGCGGCCGTCCCCAGAGCCTGGGCCCGATCGGTCACGAAGGCGTCGGGACGCGAGGCCGTGCTGGCCCCGGCGTCGCCGGTCGCCAGCTTCTGTTCAGCGGCGACGACCTGCTGCTGGCGGCGCATCTCGGCCTGCGGGCGCATCACCATGAAGTAGTACACGCCCATGATCAGGGCCGCGCACACGAAGAAGATGATGGTGTTGCGCGAATTCTCGTTCTGCATCGGGGTCAGCGGTCCTGGCCGGAGGGGCGCGAATCGTCAGAGGCGCGGGCGGGCGATTTCGCCTCGTCTCCCATATCGGGAGCCGCACGCGGGGTTGCGAGCCTTGTAAGGGCCGATTTCACATCGTCAAGCAGACGGTCCCAATCGCGGTCCGCCGTGCCCATGCGAGCGATGAACACATAGTCGCAGCCGGGACGCCCATGCAGGGGCGCCAGAAGCCGCGCCGCCTCGCGCAGCCGGCGCTTGCAGCGATTGCGCACAACGGCGCCGCCCACCTTGCGCGTGGCGGTGAATCCCAGGCCGATGGCGGGGTTGCCGTCGCGTCGGTCCAGTTGCTGGACCACCACGGCGCCGCGGGCCTGAGAAATGCCTTTGGCGGCCGCCAGAAACTGGGGCCGCCGTGTCAGGCGATCGATTTTCATCGGATCGGTCATGCGCCCGCCCTGAAGGGTAATGGGCGCGTGACGTCAGGCCGTCAGGCGCTTACGGCCTTTGGCGCGGCGACGCGCGACAATCTTTTGACCGTTCTTGGTGGCCATCCGCGAACGGAAGCCGTGACGGCGCTTGCGCACGAGTCGCGACGGCTGATAGGTCCGCTTCACGTTCGGCTCCAGGGCTACAGGGTTGCACAACGGACAACAGTCATCCGCTGCAGGAGGCGGGCGTATAAGCGGCGACGACGGACGAGTCAACGCCGACAAGCGATCTGAAACCCGCAAGGCCCCTGAAACCGCTAGAGAAGCGGAGCCGCGTCGGTTACGGAACAGGGATGAACCGGGTCAAACGATTTCTGCCCCTCGCCGTCCTTCTGGCGGCGATCGCCCTGATCTTCGGCATGGGCTGGAACCGCTACTTGTCGCTGGACACCCTGCGTGAGCACGGCGCCGCGTTTCAGGCCCTGGCGGACAAGCACTATGTCCTGACCCTGCTGGCCCTGATGCTGGTCTTCGCCCTGCTGACCGCCAGCGTCGTGCCGGGCGTGGTCTTCATCACCGTGACGGCGGGCTATCTGTTCGGCCCCTGGGTCGGAGGCGTGGCCACGGCCTTCGCCGCCACCATCGGCGCCCTGGCCGTCTATTATGTAGGGCGCACGGCCCTGGGCGAATCCCTGCGCCGCCGCGCGGCCCAGGACACCGGCCTGTTGAAAAAGGTCTGCGAGGGCGTGGACCGGAACACCTTCTGGTATGTCCTGGTGGCGCGCCTGGTGGTGTCGGTGCCCTTCCACCTGATCAATGTGGCGGCGGGCGTCATGGCGGCGCCCCTGCGCCCCTATATGATCGCCACCTTCATCGGCCTGCTGCCGGCCCACATCATCTATTGCTGGATCGGCGCGGGGCTGAACGACATCCTGGTCGATGATCCCGATCCGAACCTGCAGAGCCTGTTCGCCGAATTCATGTGGCCGCTGCTCGGCGTGGCCTTCCTGTCGATGCTGCTGCCCCTGACGCTCAAATTAGTGCAGAAATGGCGGGCTCGGCACGGCATGGACGCCGCATGACGGAACGGAACGCCATCGACACCAGACCGCCCACACGCGCCCGCGACGAAACGGGCCTGACCGCGCGCCTGTCGGTTGTTCGTTTGCCGGACGTCTGGCGCGAGCGCCTGACGCCGCGCGCCCCCGACGGCCTGTCCAGCCGCCTGCTGCTGCTGACCGTGGCCTTCACCCTGGCGGTCGCCGCCCTGATCATCGTGCCCAGCGCCGCCTCCTTCCAGGAGCGGTGGCTGATGGACCGGCTGCAGGCCGCCGAACTGGCCTCGGTGGGCGTCGAGGCCCTGCCCTATTCCGCTGTCGAGGACTCCACCGCGGAGCAGCTACTCAGCATCGGCGGGGTGCAGTCCGTGGTCGGCGGCGAGCAGGGCGTGCGCCGTCTGCTGCTGCAGGCCCCCAACCTGCCCCGCGCGCCCGAACTGATCGACCTGCGCCAGCGCAATGTCGGCGCCCGGCTGCTGGACCCTTGGAAGACCCTGTTCGGTCACCCCGACCGCTCGCTGCGGGTTCAGGCCAAGCCCCGGTATCGCTCGGGCGACTTCATCGAGATCCTGGCCCCGGCCCAGCCGCTCAAGCTCGAACTCAAGAGCTTCCTGCTCAACAGCCTGACCATGTCTCTGCTGATCGCCGTGGTCGCGGGCGGGTTGCTCTACGCCTCCCTCTCCTTCCTGGTCCTGCAGCCCCTTCGCCGGGTGACGCGCTCGATCGAGCGCTTCGCCGCCGACGCCGAAAGTCCCGCCGAAACGCCCTCGGATCGCAAGGACGAGATCGGCCGGGTCGAACGCGAGCTGGCGCGGATGCAGGAAGAGGTGCGCCAGTCCCTGCGCTCGCGCGCCCGCCTGGTGGCCCTGGGCGAGGCGGTGGCCAAGATCAATCACGACCTGCGCAACATGCTGACCTCGGCCCAGATGGCGTCCGAGCGCCTGTCCAGTTCGTCCGACCCCCTGGTGGCCAAGGCCCTGCCCCGGCTGGAGCGCGCCCTGGGCCGGGCCGCCGCCCTGGCCCGCAATGTGCTGGAATACGGTAAGTCCGAAGAGGCCGCGCCCCAGCTTCAGAAGATGTTGCTGGCCCGCGTCGTCGCCGTCGCCGCCGAGGATGCCGGGCTGGAAGACGACGGGGTGCGCCTGGTCCGCGACCTGCCCGCGCGCCTGACCGTCAACGCGGACAGCGACCAACTTCATCGCATCCTGGTCAATCTGATGCGCAACGCCCGTCAGGCCATCGAGAGCGATCCCACGCGCGAAAGGAAGGGCCGCATCACCGTCCGCGCCGAAGCCCGCGACGGCGTCGTCGCCGTGCAGATCACCGACGACGGGCCGGGTATCCCCGAACGTCTGGCCGGCCGCCTGTTCGAGCCCTTCGTCAGCGGCCGGGCGTCCGAGGGCACGGGCCTGGGCCTGACCATCTCGCGCGAGCTGGCGGCCAACCACGGCGGCGAACTGCGCCTGCCTGTCTGAGACAACGGCAGCCATTTGCCGGCCAAAGCGTTGTTTGTCCGGATCGGAAAGGTCAAGCTTCGATCCGGCCTCATTTGTTCGCCAAGGACAGACCCATGACCCATGCTCCGCACCGCACCGCCCTGCTCGCGGTCGCCCTTAGCACCGCCCTGAGCGCCTCCCTGGCGGCGCCGACGCTGGCCCAGACCCCGACGCCCGCCAAACCCGCTCAAGCGGCCCCCAGCGACCCCGTGGCCGACCTGCTGCGCAGCCAGGGCGAGCGCTATCATCGCGCCCCGGATTCGGCTCAGGACCCCGATGAACTCCGCCGCACCCAGGCCCTGAACGACGAGATCGTCGCTCAGAACGACCTGGCCGAAAACGAGGACCGCGCCAACGCCGCCGCCCACGCCAAGGTGCAGGCTGCCTATCAAGCGGAACTGGAAGCAACCGAGGTCGAACGTCAGCGCCACGAGGCGGATATGAAGACCGCAGCCCAGGCCCAGGCCGATTATGAACGACAAATGGCCGACTGGCGCGCCACCGTGGCGGCCTGCGAGCGCGGCGATCGCGCGCGTTGCGAAGCCGGGCGGCAGAACCCGAACTGACCTAGAGAGCGACCTCGGCGCGGCGCACGGCGCTCAGCAGGCCCGCCTCCAAGACTTCCATCACCATCACGGCCTCACCCGGCGGGACAGGATTGGGCGCACCGTCCCGGATGGCCCGGGCGACAGCCGCGTAATAGGCAGGATAGGCGCCTGGCGATCCCGCCACAATATCCTGCGCCCCGGTCGCGCCGTCGATGACGACACCGGGTCGCGGATCGACGCCCCAGCCCGCAGCGCCCGGCGCCAGGCCCGACTTCAGCTGATCTTCCTGAACATCCAGCCCGGCCTTCAACCAGCTGGCCCGCGCGCCGTGGACGGCGAAGCGCGCGTCGGGCGCAGGCGTCGTCATGTCGGCGTGCAGGATGACCCGCTTGTCGGCGTAGCGCAGGACGGCGTGGGCATAGTCGGTCGCGCGACCGCCGGAACGCAGGATGGCCAGATCGCAGGTCACGCCCAGCGGTCGCCCGAACAGAACCAGGGCCTGATCAATCAGATGCGGCCCCAGATCATACCAGATGCCGGCGCCCGGCCCGTCGCCCTCGCGCCATCGGTCGCGCACCTCGGGCCGCCAGCGATTGAAGCTGCTCTCGAAGCGCGCCACCGGCCCCAGCCGATCCTCGGCAATCAGGGCCTTCAGCGTCAGAAAGTCGGCGTCCCAGCGGCGGTTATGGAAGACGGACAGCACAAGGCCGCGCTCCTCGGCCAGGGTCGCCAGCCGCCGCGCCTCATCGGTGGTCAGGGTGAAGGGCTTGTCGACCACCACCGCCTTGCCGGCGGCCAGCGCCGCCTCGGCCTGCCCGGCGTGCAGGTCATTGGGCGTGGCCAGGACGATCAGGTCGATAGCCGGATCGGCCAGGGCGTCGTCGAAAGACGCCAGCACACGCGCATCGGGATAGACCTCGACGACAGCCTCAGCCTGACGACTGACCACCGCCTCCAGACGCAGGTCGGGACAGGCGGCGATCAGAGGGGCATGGAAGGTCTGTCCGGCGTAGCCGAAACCGACCAGCGCCGTTCGGACCGGATGGGTCACGGCGCTCAGCCCTCGGCGGTCTCGCGGCGCTTCATCATGGCGTCGAAGCTGTCCCAGACGCCGTCGGCGCCGTGCCACGACCCTTGCGTCGCGGCCTTGGAGTATTCGGTGGCGCGCGCCTCGAAGAAGTTTGCGTGCTCGACGCCCGACAGCAGGGACTGCAGCCAGGGCAGCGGGTTTTCCGTCACGCCATAGACTTCCGGCAGCTGCAGCTGACGCAGGCGCCAGTCGGCGATGAAGCGGATGTATTGCTTGATGTCGTCCGGCGTCATGCCGTTCACCGGACCCATCTCGAAGGCCAGGTCGATGAACTTGTCCTCCATCGCCACCACGGTCTTGCAGCAGTCGACGATGTCGTCGGCCACGGCCTGGGTGACGGCCCCCGTCTCCTTGTTGAAGGCGTGGTAGAGCTTGATGATGCCTTCGCAGTGCAGGCTCTCGTCGCGCACCGACCAACTGACGATCTGGCCCATGCCCTTCATCTTGGACTGGCGCGGGAAGTTCATCAGCATGGCGAAGCTGGCGAACAGTTGCAGGCCCTCGGAAAAGCCTCCGAACATGGCCAGCGTCCGGCAGATGTCGGCGTCGGTCTCGACCCCGAACTGTCCCATGAAGTCATGCTTGTCGCGCATGGCCTCGTATTCCATGAAGGCGCCGAACTCGCTCTCGGGCATGCCGATGGTCTCGAGCAGCAGGGCGTAGGCCGCGATATGGATGGTCTCCATATTGGCGAACGACGCCAGCATCATCTTCACTTCGGTCGGTTTGAACACCCGGCCGTAGCGCTCCATGTAGTTGTCCTGGACCTCGATGTCGGCCTGGGTGAAGAAGCGGAAGATCTGCGTCAGCAGGTTGCGCTCGCTGTCGGTCAGATTGGCGGCCCAGTCCTTGACGTCCTCGCCCAGCGGCACCTCTTCAGGCATCCAGTGGACCTGCTGCTGCTTCTTCCACATGTCGAAGGCCCACGGATAGCGGAAGGGCTTGTAGGCGGCCGAAGGCGTCAGCAGTCCGGCCGTTCCGGGACGGATGATCGAGGAGTGGGCGTTCATCAAAATGACCTGAAGCGAATCCGGGAGAAGCGAGTTTCACCATGCGACCCAGCGCGCGCGGCGCCAAGTCGGAATACGCCTATCTTGCGATCACATTTTCACCTGACCGCTAGATATGGTGGTCGAAGACGAATCAAATGGGGAGAAGCCTGGGGATGAGTTTCACGCTTTACGGCGCCGCCGGCTCGGGTTCGGTCCCGGTCGAGGCCGCCATGACCCTGATCGGGCTGGACTATCGCATCATCGAAGCCGTGACCTGGGAGGGCGAGGCCGAGCGCGACAAGGTCGCCGCCGTCAACCCGATGCGTCAGATCCCGGCCCTGATCCTGCCGGACGGCGAGACGATCACCGAGAGCGCCGCCATCCTGATCTGGTTGGCCGACGCCTATCCCGCGGCGCGGCTGGGACCGAGCATCGACGATCCGCGCCGGGCTCAATTCCTGCGCTGGATGAGCTTCATCCCGGCCTCCATCTATTCGATGTTCTGGGTGCGGGACGAGCCTTCAAGGCTCGTCGGGGATGACACGACGGCGCAGGCCGAACTCGAACGGCGCACCTTGGAACGCATCGCCGAATGCTGGCGCATCATGGACAGCCAGATCGCGCCGGGCCGCTTCCTGCTCGGAGACGAGTTGAGCGTGCTGGACCTCTATGTCGCCGTCGCCAGCCGCTGGACGCCGCGTCGCCAACGCTTCTATGCCGAGGCCCCGCGCATGGCCGACGTCGTGCGCCGGGTGGACGCCCTGCCTGCATTGCAGGCCTTCTGGGCCGAACGCTTCCCGTTCGAGGACGACGTCCCCTAGGCGGCCCTGTTCTGCTCGCGAGCCGCGGCGGCGCGGAAGGTCTGGTCGATGGCGGCGTAGAGCCGCGCCGGGGTGATGGGCTTGGCCAGGTGGGCGGCCATGCCTGCCGCCCGGCAGGGCGCGGCGGCCTCGGGCATGGCGGCGGCGGGCACGGCCAGGCTCGGCACCTCGCCTACCGCAGTCAGGCCCCGCATGCGGCGCGGCGCCGCCAGCCCATCCAGACGCGGCATCCGCA
>JALAGW010000108.1 GCA_022712235.1 Brevundimonas sp.
CCGTCCCCGTCATGAAGGCCTGCAAGCCCAAGGCCTCGATCTCGTCGAACAGGGCGGCGCGGCGCGCCTCATCCAGATGGGCCGGGGCCTCGTCCAGCAGCAGGACGGGCTGCGCCCTCTCCCCCGCCAGACGCCCGACCTGGGCCAGAATCAGGTTCAGCACCAGGGCCTTCTGCTCGCCCGACGCCCCCTCGGCGGCGGGCCGGTTCTTCTCGCGGTGCAAGGCTGTCAGGTCCGAGCGGTGCGGCCCGAACAGACTGCGCCCCGCCGCCGCGTCGCGCGCCCGCGCCCGTATGAAGCCCTCGCCCAGCATGCCGACCACATCGGCCTCGTCCGCCCCCGTCGCCGCCATCTCCTCGGCCGGGCCGGTCAGGCCCAGATCGGCCTGGGGAAAGGGCCGGTCGTCGCGCGCGTCGATGCCCGCCTGAAGCGCCGCCAGCGCCCGTGTCCGCGCCACGGCGGCTCGCGCCCCGGCCTCGGACAGCCGCGCCTCCAGCGCGTCCAGCCACAGGGGGTCGGCGGGCCTGCCCTCCGCACCGTCGGTCAGCAGCTTCAGCCGCTCGCGCAGAGCCTTTTCATAGGTCGAGACCGTGGCCGCATGGTCTGGATCGGCCGCAAACACCAGCCGGTCGAAGAAGCGCAGCCGCCCCGCCCGCGCGTCGGAAAACAGCCGGTCCTGCTCGGGCGTGGCCCAGACCGGGCGCAGGTGGTCCAGCAGCCGTCCCGGCGGGGCCGTCTCGCCGTCGATGCGGACGATGCGCCGCGCGGCGCCCGGCGTCTGCACGCCCGTGCCCAGACGCACCTCTTCGCCGTCCCCACTTCCCTGTGGACTGGCCAGCGTCACCATGACGGCCCAGGCCCGGCCCACAGCCTCGCCCGGCTCGCGCCGCCCCATCTCCTGCGCCGTCGCCCCGCGCAGCCCCTTGCCGGGGGTCAGCAGGCTGATCGCCTCCAGCAGGTTGGTCTTGCCCGCCCCGTTCGGCCCATGCAGCACCACGGCCCCGCCGGAAACCGGCAGGCTGGCGCTCGCATAGGAACGAAAGTCGGTAAGGGCGAGGGAGGTAAGGCTCAATCTATCCGCTCATCCCGGCGGACGCCGGGACCCAGTGCTTTGGCCGCAAGCGGCGCGGTTCAAAGGAGTGTCTCGAACAGATCGGCCCACTCAGGATTCATACGCTCGATCAGATCCAGCTTCCATTCGCGCCGCCATTCCTTGATGCGCCTTTCGCGCACAAAGGCCGCATCTCGGCTCTCGTGGACCTCGTACCAGACAAGACGAGCGACGCCGTAACGAGCGGTAAAGCCGCCGCGCAGCTTTTCACGATGTTCGACGATCCGTTTCAGCAGGTCGTCGGTCGAGCCGGTGTAGAGCGTGCCGTTGCGACGGCTGGCCAAGATGTAGGCGTAGAACATCCGCCCTCCCGCTCCCGGCTCTCACTGGGTCCCGGCGTCCGCCGGGATGAGCGGGATAGGAAGGCTCACCCGTTTACACCCGCAGCGGCATCAGCACGTACTGCACACCCACGTCGGCCGGGTCGAGCACCAGGGTCGGCGACGCCGGGTCGGCGAATTTGAAGTGGGCCGTCTCGCCGGTGATCTGGCCGGCGACGTCCAGCAGGTAACGGGCGTTGAAGCCGATCTCGAAGGGCTCCTCGGAATAGCCGATCTCGACCTCTTCCTCGGCCTGACCGGCTTCCATGTTGCGGACGGTCAGCTTCACCCGGTCGTTGTCGAAGGCCAGCTTCACCGAGCGGCTCTTTTCCGCCGAGATGGTGGCCACGCGGTCCACCGCCTTGGAGAAGAGGGCGTTGTCGATGTCGGCCTGCTTGTCATTGCCCTTGGGAATGACGCGCAGATAGTCGGGGAAGGCGCCGTCGATGACCTTGGAGGTCAGGCTGGCGTGGCCGAACTCGAAACGGATCTTCTGGGCCGAGACCTGGACCTCGACCGGGCCGTTTCCGTCGTCCAGCAGGCGGCGGACCTGATCAACGGTCTTGCGCGGCACGATGACGCCGGGGCCGCCCGCCGCGCCTTCCGGGGCCGGGGTCTCGGCCAGAGCCAGGCGGTGGCCGTCGGTGGCCACGGCGCGCAGCAGCGGAATGCCGCCGTCCGACACCGTGTGCAGATAGAGGCCGTTCAGATAATAGCGCGTCTCTTCGGTCGAGACGGCGAAACGGGGCTTGTCGATCCGACGCGCCAGATCTTCCTTGGGCAGGCTGTAGCGCGCGCCCGAGGTTTCCGTGGACATGACCGGGAAGTCGCCCGCCGGCAGGACCGGCAGGTTGAAACGCGAACGCCCGGCCGAGATGACCAGACGCGGATCATCGCCCGAATAGGTCAGCGAGACCTCGGCGCCGTCCGGCAGCTTCTTGACGATTTCATACAGGGTGTGGGCGGGGGCCGTGATCTGGCCCTCGACGTTCACCTGGGCCTCGGCCTCGTCCACCATCTCCATGTCGAGGTCGGTGGCGGCGAAGGACAGGCGGTCGCGCCCGGCGCTCAGCAGGACGTTCGACAGGATCGGAATGGTGTTGCGGCGCTCGACCACGCTCTGAACGTGCCCGAGGGCTTTCAGGAGCGCGGAACGTTCGATGGTCAGCTGCATGTGGTCTCGCCCGGGCCGCGACGCCTTTTGCAGCGTCGCCGTAAGGATGGGCAGGAACACTAGCGCATTGAGCGGCGGGGGCAACGGGGGGCCGACATCCGACGACGTCTGCCCCCGCTATCCACAGGCCTGCGGTGGAGCTTTAGCCGCGCAGCTTGCGCGCCTATTCCTTTTTATCCGCGCAGCTTGCGCGTCAGGGCTTCCACGTCCCGTGCGATCTGCTCTTCCTTGGGCATCAGCTCCTCGATCTTGCGCACGCCGTGCAGGACGGTCGTGTGATCGCGCCCGCCGAAGCGGCGGCCGATGTCGGGATAGGAGCGGGTCGTGTGCTGCTTGCACAGATACATGGCGATCTGGCGCGGGCGGGCGATGGCGCGGGTGCGGCGTTCGCTCAGCAGATCGGCCTGCTTCAGGTTGAAGTGGTCGGCGACCGTCTTCTGGATCTCATCGACCGTGATGCGGCGCTCGGGCCCGCCGCGCAGGGCGACGCCCAGCAGGCTCTGGGCCTCGTCGACGGTGAGGGCCGACAGGCGGGCGCCGGCGACGGCGGCCAGGGTGTTCACGGCGCCTTCCAGCTCGCGCATCGAGCCGGGGGTGCGGTCCACCAGATGCTCCAGCACCTCGGCGCGGGCCTCGCCCGAGACGACGCCCAGCCTGGCCAGGGCGTTCAGACGCGACTGGGCCACGGCGACCTTCAGGCTGCGGTCGGCGGCTTCGACCGGGCAGGTCAGGCCGGCGGCCAGATGGCTGCGCAGACGCGGCTCGACGTCGGTCAGGGCGGTCGGGGCGCGGTCGGCCGACAGGACGATGCGCTTGCCGTCCTCGATCAGCGAGGTCAGGGTGTTGAGCAGTTCTTCCTGGGTCGAGGTCTTGCCGCCGACGAACTGGACGTCGTCCAGCAGCAGCATGTCGGCCGAGCGCAGGCTTTCCTTGAAGGCCGCCGTCGAGCGGTCCTGCATGGCGCGCACGAAGGTCGAGAGGAAACGTTCAGCGGTCAGATAGACCACCTTGGCGTCCGGGCGCAGGCGCTGCGCCTCCCAGGCGATGGCGTTCAGCAGGTGGGTCTTGCCGTAGCCGTAGGGGCCGCAGAAGAAGACCGGGTTAAAGTGGCCGTCGGCCCAGCTGGCGACCTGCTTGGCGATGGCCAGGGCGAAGGCGTTGCCCTGCCCTTCCACGAAGCTGTCGAAGTTCAGACGTTCCTGCAGGCCGGCGGCGCGAACAGCGCGCGCGCCGTCGGTCGAGGGGGCGAAAGAAGACGCGGCCATGGCCGAGACCGGCTGAGGCGCGGCCACGCCGCCCACCGAGGCCAGGCGCGGGGCCTCGCCGGCGGGGAAGGCGGTCGCCGGCGGGATCGAACCCACCTCGGCGCGGCACCGCACGTCCAGACGGCGCGACAGGCCGTCCAGGCCCAACCACAGCTCGTTCATGCGGCGCAGGGCGTTCTTGCGGACCCAGTCGCGCGCATAGGCGGTCGGGGTCACCAGGATCAGGTTGCCGCTGGCATCCAGACGCACGGCCGAGGGCGCGATATAGCTGCTGAAGGGCCCGTCGCCGATCTCGGCCTTGAGGCGGCCCGCCGCCTCGGTCCAGATACGGTCAGGATCCGTCATGCCCGTCATTAGTGCGCCCCCGATCATTCTCAGACACCCGCCAGAGTAAAGTTAGTCCACCGAACGAACGCCCTTCGAAGCGGCCTGATCCGGGACGACTTCTCCTGTCCCGCGAAGCCAGGCTTCGCGAGTGGGGTCGTACTCACAGACAGACATCTCCCGCCGAGGGAAACCTTTGATTTCCCTCGCCTTCATCCAGATTGGATGGAAGTGCGTTACCCCTCGAACTTACGCACAGCGGAGCGGAGATCAACGCTGATTCGAGTCGAGATTCGCACTTAAATTGTTTGACTCCGGCAAACCTCGGCGGCGCTTGGGAAAATGGCGATTTCGCCCCATTCCCTAACGCTGGATTCTCTGAAATTCCGTCCGCGACTTAGCGCCAAACAGCAAGACGGCGAGGGAGCTTGCGCTTCCTCGCCGTTGAAATCGTTAGATTTTCTTGCAACAACCCGGTTACGGGTCGTCCGAACGCGTTAGATGACGTCGTTTGACAAAGGCGTGAAACCCCGTCCCGACGTCGCCTAAATCAGGCGGCCGACAGCTTCTTCAGCTGGGCGGCCAGGCGCGAAACCTTGCGCGAGCCGGTGTTCTTGTGAACCACGCCCTTCGACACGGCGCGCATCAGTTCCGACTGGGCCGTAATGAAGGCGCCCTTGGCGGCTTCGACGTCGCCGCCGGCCAGAGCTTCCTGGAACTTGCGGAGGTAGGTGCGAACGCGCGTACGGCGGGCCTTGTTCACTTCGGTCCGCGCTTCGATCTTGCGGATCGCCTTGCGGGCGCCTGCATTGTTGGCCATCGGGTAAAAACCTTCGAACGAAAACGCCGCGAACCCACGTCCACGGCGAGGAAATCTCAAGAGCGGGCGGCTATAGCGGAAAGGCTCCGGCCGGTCAACGCGACCCGGCCGGAATTGAGTCGGGGCCTGGGTTTAGGCGGGCCCTAGCGCCCCGTGAAGGCGGGCTTCCGCTTCTCGACGAAGGCCGCCATCCCCTCCTTCTGGTCCTCGAAGGCGAACAGGGAGTGGAACAGGCGGCGCTCGAACACCACCCCTTGCGCCAGGGTCGTCTCGAAGGCGGCATTGACCAGTTCCTTGTTGGCCATGACGGCCAGGATCGACTGGCCGGCGATCTTGGCCGCCGCCGCCCGCGCCTCGTCCAGCAGGGCCTCAGCCGCCACGACGCGCGACACCAGACCCGACCGCTCGGCTTCCGCCGCATCCATCATCCGGCCGGTCAGGCACATGTCCATTGCTTTCGATTTGCCCACGGCGCGGGTCAGGCGCTGCGAGCCGCCGATGCCGGGGGCCACGCCCAGGTTGATCTCGGGCTGGCCGAACTTCGCGGTCTCCGAAGCGATGATGAAGTCGCACAGCATGGCCAGCTCGCAGCCGCCGCCGAGCGCATAGCCCGACACCGCCGCGATGATCGGCTTGCGGAAGCTGGCCACCCGGTCATGGGCGCGGGCGAAGAAGTTGCCGCGATACATGTCGGCATAGGCCTGATCCGCCATCTCCTTGATGTCGGCGCCGGCGGCGAAAGCCTTGGCCGAGCCGGTCAGAACCACGCAGCGCACGCTGTCGTCGTCGGCCACGCTCTCCAGGAAGTCGCCCAGCTCGCCCGTCAGGGTGGTGTTCAGCGCGTTCAGCGCCTCGGGCCGGTTCAGGGTGACGACCGCATAGCCCTCGGCATGGCGTTCGATCAGCAGGGTGGAATAGGCGTCGGCCATCAGGCGCTCCTCACTATATCTGTTCGCAGGAGGTCTAGCGCCTCAGCCCTCCCACTGGAACACCTCGCCGATTTCGACGCCGAAGACCTGGGCGATGCGGAAGGCCGCCTCCAGGCTGGGCGAGTACTTGCCCTGCTCCATGGCCACTATGGTCTGGCGCGTCATGCCGATGCGCGCGGCCAGATCCGCCTGGGTCATCTCACTGGCGTGGAAGCGCAGCTCGCGGATGCGGTTCCTGATAGGCGGCGGCGCCTTGCCCATCACCGCCCCCGCTTCAGCAGGGTCAGGGACAGGCCCCAGCGCGCCAGCTCCGACAGCATGATGCAGCCCAGAACCGTATTGGCGACCAGCACCAGGCCGTTGCCCGGGATCATCCACCGCGTCAGCCCCTCGGGCCTCACGCTGCCCCAGAAGCCGACGCCGTAGGCGACCGCCGAGACCGTGACCAGCAGGCCGATCAGCAGCATCAGCGCGACATGGCTGGCCTGCAGCGTCGCCAGCCCCTCGCGCTCGTCCCGCGCCCGGCGCTCGGCCTTCGAGGTCGTCAGCATGGCCAGGGCCGTCAGCCCGCTCTCCAGCACCACCACCGCGATCAGGCCCAGGACGAACAGCCCGCCCATGTCGGCGGCGAAGTCCGCCTGCTTCAGCCCCCCGGCCAGCACCCGCTCAAAAAACTTCCAGCCATAGACGCCCCAGACCGCCAGGCCGGCGACGATGGCCACCCACAGATGTTTCTCGCGAAAACTCATGACGTCCTCCTCATCTGGCGCGTCGCGGCCTCAGCCGACCCGGCGCAACAGGGTGATCAGGGTCGCGTGGCGCACCACCTCCGAAAGGGCCAGGGCGAAGATCACCCCGTTGGCCGCCAGCAGCATGGCCGCCGCCAGGGGCTCCGCGCCCAGCAGATCGGGATGTTTGCGCGCATAGACATAGGCGAAGGCCGCCAGCCCGCCGAGCACCGCGCTCATCGTCAGAAAGGCCGCCTGACTGGCCCTCAGGGACGCGCCCTGCTCGCGCTCATCGACGACGCCGCGCTCGGCCTTCGAGGTGCTGATCGTCGCCAGGATGGAAAAGCCCACATGGGCCGCCACGCTGAAGCCGATGCAGACCCCCATGGTCCACAGCACCAGATCCTGCGTCAGCAGACCGTCCGCCGCCCTCAGCCCCAGCCGCACGAAATAGAAGCTCCACACCGCCGAGGTGGTCAGCAGCACGCCCCACGACAGTTTTTCCCTGAACGACATCGGCCGCCTCCTCCTTGATCCCAAGCGATGAGGCGATGTCGCATGACGCGGACATAATGTCTATTATTTTTTACACTGAGTCAGATTTTTCCGACACGTCACGTCTTCTGGCAAACCGGACAGAAGAAGGTCGAGCGCCCGCCCTGGACGATGCGCCGGATCACGCCGCCACAGCCCTCAGTCCGGCACGACGCGCCCTCGCGGCCATAGACGTCGAAGCGATGCTGGAAATAGCCCTGCCCGCCCTCGACATTGGCGAAGTCCTTCAAGGTCGAGCCCCCGGCCGCGATGGCGTCGGCCAGGACCTTCCTGACCTCGGTCGCCAGCCGCTCCAGCCGGGGTCGGCTGACCTTGCCCGCCGCTGTCAGCGGCGAGATCCGCGCCCGATAAAGCGCCTCGCACACATAGATATTGCCCAACCCCGCCACGATCCTCTGGTCCAGCAGGCTGACCTTGATGTTCTGCGCCTTGCCGGCAAAGGCCTCGGCCAGATGGGCGGCGGAAAAGCCGTTGCCCAGCGGCTCCGGCCCCAGACCGGCGAACCAGGCGTGGCCCTCGACGCCCTCGGTCGGGATCAGCCCCATGAAGCCGAAGCGCCGCGCATCGGCGTATCCCAACCGCGTCAGCACCCCGCCTCGATCGGCCGTCAGACTCATGTGCTCATGCTTGCCGACGACGGGCGTCTCCGTCTCGAAAACACCCGGCGCCGCGCCCTCCAGGGTGAACCGCCCCGTCATGCCCAGGTGGGTCACCCAGGTCTCGCCGGTCGACAGCGGAAACAACAGATACTTGGCCCGCCGATCCAGCCGCAGCACCGTCGCCCCGTCCAGCCGCTCGACGAACCGCTCGGGGAAGGGAAAGCGCAGATCCGGCCGGTTCTGACGCGCCATCGTCAACCGCGCCCCCTCCAGCACCGGCTCCAGACCACGCCGCACGGTTTCGACTTCGGGCAATTCAGGCATGGGAAAATCCTATCCCTTCTCCCCCTGCGGGAGAAGGCGGCGCTTCACCTGCCGCTCACCCCGGCGGACGCCGGGGTCCAGTTCTTTGGCTGAAAACGCCGCGCGTGAGGCTCTCACTGGGTCCCGGCGTCCGCCGGGATGAGCGGCGAAAGGACAGAGCCTTCACATCGACACCCCCCAATCCCTGAAAACCAGTAGGATTGCCCGTCGCTCGCCCCCATCTCCTCGCCCTACCTGCCGCATCCGCCATCCTTCCCCCGTCCCGTCGCAAGGGAGGGCTCGCTCGGCCGGCGAACCGAAGCGGCGGCGGGAGCGGAGAGAACGGGGGTCTTGTCGAACCTCTCGCCCTCCGTCGCGCGCGCCGGACAAGGGCAGGAGCCCAGCGGAAGGCGGCGACGGATCGGGCGCAGGGTTCAGGAGTGAGAAACGAGGCGGCGCGAACGCGCTTCCTCCAATCGTGGTCAGTCGTCACGATGGTCTCAAGTAGCGCGCAAGCGCGATAGACCACCAAGATGATGCGGTAGGCCACACTCCAATCAAGACATCGATGGGGCCTAGAGACGGGGCGTTCGACCTGTCCGCCAGAGAGGTCTCGGTCAGGGTCGCGGGGGTTACGCGGACCGTTCCAGGATCAGGTCGTCGGCCTGACCTGCCCGTCATGGGCGCCGGGGGTAGCCGATAAGACCGGCGCCTGCCCCGAGCTCATGAACAACTCTTCGCGCGGGGCGTCGGCCTTCGTCGAAACGGTAAATCTCTATCCACTCCGGGCGAAGACCCGGCGCCCCGTCCAGCCCTCCACCGCCCGGTTCCACCGAGGCGGGCGTCTGTGTTCCTTCTCCCCATGCGGGAGAAGGTGGCCGAGCGAAGCGAGGTCGGATGAGGGGTCTCTCGACGGCCGGCCAAACCCTTCATCCGTCGACCTTCGGTCGCCACCTTCTCCCGCAAGAGGAGAAGGAACCGGTCACTCGGCTTGCGGCTTGTAGCCCGTCTCGACCTTGAGGAAGGCGATGACGTCGCGGCGGTCGGTGGCGTCGCGCAGTCCGGCGAAGGTCATCTTGTTGCCGGGCAGGAAGGTCCGGGGGTTTTCCAGCCAGTGATCCAGCTTTTCGGCGTCCCAGGTGAAGCCGGCCGAGCGCAGGGCATGAGAATAGCTATACTTGTCCAAGGCCCCGGCCTGACGCCCGAAGACGCCGTAGAGGTTCGGCCCCGCCATGTTCGGTCCGCCCGGCGTAATGGTGTGGCAGGAGCGGCAGCGGGCGAAGGCGCGGCGACCGTTCTCCAGGTCGCCCGCATTATAGGGCGCGGGCAGGGCGGCCAGCATGGCGGCCTTCTCGGCCTCGGTCGGCGCG
>JALAGW010000109.1 GCA_022712235.1 Brevundimonas sp.
GATAGACGGGGGCTGGCCGCCTCCGCGCGCCTGCTTTTGCGGGCTTTCAACCCTGTCGCCGGACAATCTGACTGAAGGAAACCCCATGCCCAAGTCGCCCGCTGCAGACGCCCGCCCCGGTGAGGGCGGCGAACTCCACCAGACCACCTCAACGCCTGAAGCCCGCCTTACGACAAACCACGGCGCGCCGGTCAGCGACGACCAGAACTCACTGAAGCTGGGGCCCCGAGGCTCGACCCTGCTCGAGGATTTCG
The DNA here is from genome assembly GCA_022712235.1 of Brevundimonas sp. Taxonomy (GTDB): domain Bacteria; phylum Pseudomonadota; class Alphaproteobacteria; order Caulobacterales; family Caulobacteraceae; genus Brevundimonas. Next base: position 255 of record JALAGW010000109.1, read on the forward strand.
TGCTGCGCGAGAAGATCCAGCACTTCGACCATGAGCGTATTCCGGAGCGGATCGTCCATGCACGCGGATCGGCCGCCCATGGCTTTTTTGAACTCACCGAGAGTCTGGAAGACTACACAACGGCCAAAATCCTCACCGAGGTCGGAAAAAAGACCGAGGTCTTCACGCGCTTCTCGACGGTCGCCGGAGGCGCCGGTTCGGTGGATACGCCGCGCGACGTCCGGGGCTTTGCCGTCAAATTCTATACGTCCGAGGGCAACTGGGATCTGGTCGGCAACAACATCCCCGTCTTCTTCATCCAGGACGCGATCAAATTCCCCGACCTGATCCATGCCGTGAAGATGGAGGCCGACCGCGGCTATCCTCAGGCGGCCAGCGCCCATGACACCTTCTGGGACTTCATCAGCCTGATGCCGGAGAGCACCCATATGGTGATGTGGGCCATGTCCGACCGGGCCATTCCGCGATCGCTGCGCATGATCGAGGGCTTCGGCGTCAACACCTTCCGGCTGATCAACGCCAAGGGGGAGGCGACCTTCGTCAAGTTCCACTGGCGGCCCAGGCTTGGGACCCAGTCCACCTGCTGGGACGAGGCGGTCAAGATCGCCGGGGCCGACCCGGACTATCATCGGCGCGATCTGTTCGAGGCCATCGATCAGGGCGACTTCCCTGAATGGGAGTTCGCCGTCCAGCTGCTGAACCAGGCCGAGGCGGACGCCTTGCCGTTCGATATTCTCGACGCGACCAAGCTGATCCCGGAAGAGGATCATCCTCTGCGGGTCATCGGCCGCATGGTGCTGAACCGTAACCCTGACAACTTCTTCGCCGAGACCGAGCAGGCGGCCTTCCTGCCCACCAACATCGTGCCGGGCGTCGACTTCTCGGAGGACCCTTTGCTGCAGGGGCGGCTCTTCTCCTATCAGGACACCCAGCTGTCGCGGCTGGGGACCGTCAACTTCCATCAGATCCCGATCAACCAGGCCAAGGGCTGTCCCTTCCAGAACTTCCAGCGCGACGGCCATGTGCAGACCCAGGTCTTCAAGGGGCGCGCCAACTACGAGCCGAATAGCCTGGCCGAGGCGGGAGAGGAGGGCGGGCCGCGCGAGGACCCGAAAGGCGGCTTCCGCACCGCCGCCGTGCCGATGGAGGGCGCGAAGGTCCGTCTGCGCGCCGAGAGCTTCGCCGACCACTACAGCCAGGCCCGGCTCTTCTTCCGCTCGCAGACGGAGATCGAACAGGCCCACCTGGCCAGCGCCCTCGTATTCGAACTGTCGAAGGTGCCCCTGGACCACGTCCGGGCGCGCGTCCTTGCCAATCTCCGCAATGTCGACGAGGATCTGGCCAAGCGCGTGGCGGGGGCCATGAACCTGCCTCTGCCCAAGGCGTCCGCGCCGGCCGCGACGCCCATCGACCTCGAACCCTCGCCGGCCCTCAGGATCGTCGGCAAGTATCCGGACAGTTTGAAGGGCCGCAAGGTCGCGATCCTGGTCGCTGACGGCTCTGACGGCGCGATCGTCGCGGCTGTCCGCAAGGCGGTGGAAGGCGACGGCGGCGCCGTCTTCATCGTCGCGCCCAAGATCGGCGGGGCGAAACTGGCGGACGGGTCCGTCTTGCCTGCTGACGGCCAGTTGGCGGGAAGCCCCTCTGTCCTGTTCGACGCCGTGGCCGTCATCCTGTCCGAGGACGGATGCGCCCAGCTTCTGAAGGAGGGCGCGGCGGTGGACTTCGTCAGGGACGCCTTCGGTCACCTCAAGGCCATCGGCCATACGCGCGAGGTCGGCCCTCTTCTGGATCGGGCCGGAATCAAGCCCGATGAAGGGGTCGTCGACCTGTCTGCGGCCAAGTCGGGGGACTTCCTGCCGCCGGCCCGCACCCGGCAGTGGGCGCGGGAGCCCTCCGTTCGCACTCTCGCCTGAGCCCTTTCCTGTTCAGGCAGGGGGGCGGGCTTACGCGTCGCCCTCCCGCCCGACGGACGGCCCCGGACGCTTGGGACCTGCGCGAAGGATGAGGGTGGTTGCGGTCAGGGTCAGGAGGTCTTCGGCCAGGCCGCTGCGTGTCTGGCCGAAACGGCGCATGGCGCGCTTGCGCAGCGCCAGGCCGGCGTAACCGCCCAGGATGGCGCCCGCGGCGCCCAGGGCGGCGGCGGATGCGCGTGAACTGCGAGGCGCCAGGGCGGCGCCGGCGACCCCTCCGGCGACCAGCCTGGCCGCCAGCCCGGGAGGGACGGTCCTGTCCGGTGCAGACCGCATCTTGTCGCCGAGCATTTCTCCGATCGCCAGAGCACTCGCCGCGACAGCCGAGGCCCTCCGACCGATAAGCGGCGGAGCGCCATTGTCGCGCGCGAGGCCGCCGGAACGCGCCGCCAGCGCCACGGCGGCGAGCGGGGTCATGGAGCGTTGGCCGGCGACCAGTCCGATAAGCAGGGGGCGAAGGTTCAAGGCGAGCTCCTTTTCGGTTTGGAGGGCCAGCGCCCGCAACGCCTGTGGGTTCCAAAGGCCCTGGACCTGACTTTGCGGCTCTGCGTCATCCGCTCAGGGAACCGTAGCCTTCGGCTTTCGCTCTCTCTTGCCACGGAGGAAACATGAACCAGATCCACGTTATCGAGCGCGCCTTTCAGATCGCCGACGAGAACCGCGCCTGCCTCAAGATTTCTGATCTTCAAGAAGCCCTGGCCCGCGAGGGCTACACGCTGAACGATTTCGCGCATCTCGACGGCTGGACCATTCGCGAGCAGTTGCGGGCTCGGATGAGAGCGCGTGCGGAGGCTCGCCCGGAGCTGCGAACCGCCCCCGCCTGACGTCGTTTCGCTCGGGCGGCGAAGGCCGTGGGCGCCAATCCAGCCCTCGAGGCTGGAAGGTCTGGGGACGTTGATCAATCGGGGGCTGGAGCCAGGGCTTGCAAGATTAGAGTCTGGCTGGGCCCTAGCCTGCACGCGCCAATGGAGCCGAGGCGACCACGCCCTCCGGCTCGGCGACGTCGCGAGACGGTGAACCGGGATGCGCAGGCGACCAGGAGGCCGCTTCCGTAGCGAGACCTGGGCTCCGCACCGCCGACCGGGGTGTCGCTGAGACCGGCGCGACAGCTTCGCCGCAACCGCAGGAGGCCTGACGCAGGCCGACGAGATCGAGCACCTGGACCTTGCCTCGCCCGAAGCGCACGAGGTTCTGGCCCTGGAGACGGGCGGCGGCGGCGTTGACGCTGGTTCTCTGGACCCCAAGCATCCCCCCGAAATCCGCCTGGGTGAGCAAGAGCGGCGCGCCGTTTCCGCCGCAGTGGAGC
>JALAGW010000110.1 GCA_022712235.1 Brevundimonas sp.
CGTTCGACCCGTCCGCCAGAGAGGTTCCGGTCAGGGTCGCGGGGGTTACGCGGACCGTTCCAGGACTGCACGCCGGTGCAACCTGCCCGTCATGGGCGCCGGGGGTAGCCGCAAAGAACGGCGCCTGCCCCGAGCTCATGTCCAACTCTTCGCGCGGGGCGTCGTCCTTCGTCGAAACGGTAAATCTCTATCCACTCCGGGCGAAGGCCCGGCGCCCCGCCCAGCCCTTCCACCGCCCGTGCGAGCACGAGGCGGGCGGCGCTGTTCTCGCCGCGACCCGTTGTCACGGCCATGCTTTCGGGATTACCTCCGGCGCGACAACGGAAAGAACCCCGCATGACAGACAGACCCGCCGGAACCGGCAAACGCATAGAATTGACCCTCCGCGCCCTGATCCTCGGCTGCTTGCTGGCGGCGGTCTTCACGGCGGCCAACACCTATCTGGGGCTGAAGGTCGGCCTGACCTTCGCCTCGGCCATCCCGGCGGCGGTCATCTCCATGGCCCTGCTGCGCGCCTTCAAGGGTTCGACCATCTGGGAGAACATGACGGTTCAGACCGTCGCCTCGGTCGGCGGCGCCATGAGCTCCATCATCTTCGTCCTGCCCGGTCTGGTCATGATCGGCTGGTGGATGAACTTCCCCTTCTGGGAGTCGGTGGCCATCTGCGTGCTCGGCGGCGTGCTGGGCGTGACCTTCTCCATCCCCCTGCGCCGGACCCTGGTGGTTCAGGGCGGCCTGCCCTACCCCGAGGGCGTCGCCGCCGCCGAGGTTCTGAAGGTCGGTTCGCCCGGCGCCGATGAATCCGCCGAAGCCGTGCGCGAAAACCGCTCGGGCCTGTTCGTGGTGATCGGCAGCGCCATCGCCTCGGCCTTCTTCGCCTTCCTGGCCTCGGCCCGCGTCTTCGCCGCCGAGACCACCGCCTTTCTGCGCCTGCCGGCCGCGCTCGGCGGCGGCGCCACCGGCGTCGGCTTCTCCATGCAGTTCGCCCTTCTGGGCGCCGGTCACCTGATCGGTCTGGCCGTGGGCCTGACCCAGCTGTTCGGCCTGATCCTGGCCTGGCTGATCTTCGTCCCCATCCTGACCTCGCCCGAGTTCGTCGCCTGGGCCGCCGCCCACGGCCTGCCGTCCATCGCCGGAACCCTGCCCGCCGGGGCGCCCGCCGAGGAACTGGCCATGACCGTCTGGGCTCGCGAGGTCCGCTTCATCGGCGCCGGCGTCATCGGCGTGGCCGCCCTGTGGACCCTGGCCAAGCTGGCCAAGCCCCTGGTCGCCGGCCTGGCCTCGGCCATCGCCGCCCAGACCAAACGCGCCCACGGCGAGGTTCTGGACCGCACCGAGCAGGACATTCCGATCAAGCTGGTCGGCCTTCTGTCTCTCGCCGCCCTCGTCGGCATCGCCGTCCTGCTGGCCGTCTTCGCCCAGGGCACGGCCCTGGCCGGCTCGACCCCGCTTCTGGTCGTCGGCGGCCTGATCTATGTCGTGGTCATCGGCTTCGCCGTGGCCGCCATCTGCGGCTACATGGCCGGCCTGATCGGCTCGTCGAACAGCCCGGTCTCGGGCGTCGGCATCCTGGCCATCATCATCGCCTCCCTGCTGATGCTGGGCGTCATGGCCGTGGCCGGCGTGCCCGCCGATCCGTCGATCATCGCCTTCGCCCTGATCGTCACCGCCGTGGTCTTCGCCGTGGCCGTCATCTCCAACGACAACCTGCAGGACCTCAAGACCGGCCAGCTGGTCGAGGCCACGCCCTGGCGTCAGCAGACGGCCCTGCTGGTCGGCGTCGTCGCCGGCGCCCTGGTCATCCCCTTCGTGCTGGACATGATGAACCAGGCCTTCGGTTTCGAAGGCGGCCCGCCCGCCATCGTCGAGGGCTCGCAGACCCTGGCCGCGCCCCAGGCCACCCTGATCTCGGCCCTGGCCAAGGGCGTCATCAGCGGCGAGCTGCGCTGGGACCTGATCGGCGTCGGCGCCCTGGTCGGCGTCGGCGTCATCATCCTCGACGTGGTCCTGCGCCGCGCCACGAAGGACAAGGTCAAGCTGCCGCCCCTGGCCGCCGGCATCGGCGTCTACCTGCCGGCCGCCGTCACCACCATGCTGGTCGTCGGCGCCGTCTGCGGCTGGGCCTATGACAGGTGGATCGCCACGACCCGCTTCGCCGAGGTCGGCCGCCGCATGGGCGTCCTGCTGGCCTCGGGCCTGATCGTCGGCGAAAGCCTGTTCGGCGTCTTCACCGCCGCCGTCATCGTCAGCACCCGTAACGAAGCGCCCTTCGCCCTTCTGCCCAAGGATGCGGCCTGGCCCGCCATGTGGGCCGGTCTGGTCGCCTTCGCGGTCCTGACTTTCGCTCTCTACTCATGGATCCGCAGCCGCTCGGCCAAGGTCTGACCTGACTAAAGGGCAGAGGCGAAAGCCTCCGCCGCCCGGCTGGGCCGCCGTTCGCGGTGGCGCAGCAGATGAAACGGCCGCTCGGGCAGTTCGAGCGGCAGACGAACCAGCCGCCCCGCCTCGATCAGGGGCTGGGCGGCCAGTTCCGA
>JALAGW010000111.1 GCA_022712235.1 Brevundimonas sp.
GAGCCGCGCCGTGGGCGGGGTCTGGGACGAGATGGTCGAGGACGAGCGCGGCTGAAGGTGCGCGGGAGGATCTGCGACTGGTCGGGCGAGGCGCGCTACGCCGCCGCCCTGACGCGGGCGGGGGCGCTGGACGGGCTGTCGATCGGGTTTCGCGCGGCGAAGGCGCGGCGCGAGGGGCGGTTGCGGGTGCTGAGCGCGGTGGAGCTGTGGGAGGTGTCGCTGGTGACCTTTCCCATGCTGCCGGGGGCGCGGTTCAGAATCGCTTCATGACCGCAGCGCCGGGAAGGGGCGGCGGCCGGTGGATTTGGCCTCGGCGACGTAGTGGTCGTGCATCTGGCGCAGCCAGCGCCAGAGGGTGTTGAGCAGCAGCAGCGTCAGCAGGGCCCAGTAGGTCGGCCAGTAGGCGAGGGGCAGCGTCACCCCGGTCCAGCGCGACAGGGCGCCGATGGGATCGCTCATCAGAGCCATCGGCACAAGGGCCAGCATGGCGATCAGGCTTAGCCCGCTGATGAGTTTCGACAGGAGGCGAGGCGGCGGCGCGCCCAAGACGGCGATGGCCGACTGAAGCAGGTCGGGGAGGGTTTCCAGCGGCGGCTTTTCGTCGATGCGGAGGGTGTCGCTCAGGGGCGCCATGTCGGTTTCCTCGGACATCTGCATCCGTTGCAGCGGAGCCAGGGCGCGACGGCGGGCCTTCTTGGCCGGTTGAGCGGCGAGGCCGATGAGGAAGGGCAAGGCGACGCCGGTCAGGACGGCGAGCATGGGCAGGGCCGCCAGCAGGCCTGAACCATGGTTCGGCTCGACGTGGTTGCTGATGGCGATGACCGTGACGGGAATATAGGGCGTGCACAGCCAGGCCAGCTTGAGCCGCCAGGAGCGTTCGGCGGCGTTGAGCCAGGCGGAGGTCATGCCTGGGGCTCTGTCGGCGTAGAGGGCGCGGGCATGACGATCTAGCGAGCCTTCGACGTATCGATCTCTTCGATCCGGGCACCTTCGACGGCCCAGATCTTATCGTCGGTTCCGATGATAATCGGCAGGCGGTTGAGCAGGGACAGGAAGACGTGGACCTCGAGCGGCTGGGAGGCGACGAGGACGGTGGTGAAGAGGGCGGCGGGTTGGCCGTCATGGCCGGACTGACGGCGGTCCATGTCGAGGCAGCCGTTGGATAGTTGTTCGCGCTTCTCGACGGTGCGGCCATCGGCGCTGATGTGGAAGCGGTAGTGGCCGCCCATGGGCACGATGTTGGCGTCCTTGGAGGCGGCCAGGAGCCAGACCAGCCAGCCGTCGCTGTCGGGATCGTCCAGGACGACCGGATTGTAGCTGTCGGAACAGTGGAGCTGTCCGATGCCGGCGATGGCGGTGTTGCGGGCCAAGTGATGAGCGATCTGATCGGCGGGCAGAGCGGCGTCCTTTGATCGGATCGCCGGACCCGCATTGCCGTTCTTGTCCACGAGGATGTCGTAGCCGGGGAGGGGCGCGGTCGGGTCGCCGCGCAGGAAGCGGACGAGTTGGGCGTCGTCCTGATCGACCACGATCCAGCCGATCAGGCCGTGGTCCGTCTGGCCGTCAATGTGAGCCAGAAGGACGTCGGTGGCGCGCCAGGCGGCGCGATCCTGGATGAAGATGGCCGTGCCGATCGCGCCGGTTTGCGTCAGCGACCAGACCTCGACCTGGGCCGCAGGCTTGTCGTCGGCGGCCTGAGCGGCCGGGGCGAGGCCCAGCGACAGGGCGGCGAACAGAGAGGCTAACGGCAGCCGCATGGGCGATCCTTTCAGGACGTCCCGCGCGGCGGCGGGAGTAGGGCGGGACCGCACGACGGCCACGCCCAAGCGTAACCGCGAAACGCGGTTCTTCAAGCGGAGAGAGCATGAAAGAGACCAAGACCGCCTCGGCATCGCCCGAGGCGCGCGCCGCCATGCATGAGATGATGGCGGCGTTCGAGGCGTTCAAAGGGGCCAACGACGCCCGTCTGGACGAGATCGAGAAGAAGGCGTCGGCCGATGCGCTGCTGGAGGAGAAGGTGGCGCGCATCGACCAGGCGGTGGCTCAGGCGCAGGCGCGCATGGACCGTGCGCTGAGCGAGAGCCGTCGACCGATGCTGGGGGGCGAGCCGCCCGTTGTGGTCGCGGCGCCAGAGGCCAAGGCGGCGTGGGACGGCTATATGAAGTCCGGCGCTTCGCATGGTCTGGAGCTGAAGGCGGGGCTGTCGTCGGCGTCGAACTCGGCGGGCTATGTCGTGCCGCCGGAGACGGAGCGGGCCATCGAGCGACGTCTGATGGCGGGCTCGCCGATGCGCGAGATCGCCACGGTGCGCACGGTCGGTTCGGGCGTGTTCAGGAAGCCGGTGTCGACGGCGGGGGTGACGGCGGGCTGGGTGGCCGAGACGGCGGCGCGGCCGGAGACCGACCCGGCGACCCTGGCCCTGCTGGAGTTCTCTTCGGCGGATCTTTACGCCTGTCCGGCGGCGACGCAGAGCCTGCTGGACGACGCCCTGATCGACCTGGACGAGTGGCTGGCGGCCGAGGTCGAGGACGCCTTTGCGGCGCAGGAGACGGCGGCCTTCGTCAACGGCGACGGGGTCAACAAGCCCAAGGGCTTCCTGGCTTACGCCACGGCGACCGAGGGCACGCAGACCTGGGGCCAGATCGGCACGGTGGCGTCGGGCGCTGCGGGCGCCTTCGCCAGCAGCAATCCGTCGGACAGGCTGATCGACCTGATCTATGCGCCCAAGGCCCAGTACCGTCCGAACGGGCGTTTCGTGATGAACCGACGTACGGTCTCGGCGGTGCGCAAGTTCAAGGATGCGGACGGCAACTATATCTGGTCGCCGGCGACGCGGCCGGGCGAGACGGCCAGCCTGCTGGGCTATCCGGTCACTGAGATCGAGACCATGCCGGATGTGGCGGCCAACAGTCTGTCGATCGCGTTCGGCGACTTTGCGCGCGGCTATCTGATCGTGGATCGCGCGGGGGTGCGGGTGCTGCGCGACCCCTATTCGGCCAAGCCCTATGTGCTGTTCTACACGACCAAGCGCGTGGGCGGCGGGGTGCAGAACTTCGATGCGATCAAGCTGATGAAGTTCGCGGCGAGCTGAAGAAGGAGACCCCTCTCCCCTTGTGGGAGAGGGGGGGACC
>JALAGW010000112.1 GCA_022712235.1 Brevundimonas sp.
ACAGGGCCGGGATCGCGACGGCCAGACCCGCGACGGTGGCCAGCAGGGCCGCGGCGATGCCGGGGGCGAGGGCGTTGATGTTGACCTCGCCCGCCGCCGCCACCGAGGCGAAGGTGAGCCTGACGCCCAGAACCGTGCCCAGCAGGCCGCTGAAGGGACCGCCCGAGATGGCGAGGGTCAGCAGCACCATCCACTTGTTCAGCTTCTGGCTCTCGCGCACCTGACCGGCGTCCAGCGCCGAGCGAATGGCGGCGATCGATTGCGGACGGATAGCGAAGCGGCTGCCCGACGCCTTGCCCTCGGCCAGACGCATGCCCAGCTCCTGACGGCCGATCTGATAGAGGCGCGCCAGCGGCGAATGCTCGCTCAGGGCCGGCGGCAGGGCGCCGAGACCGTCATGACCGTTCGAGGCGCGGGCCGACTGGCGATAGACGTCCAGGAATTCTTCGTTGGCGCGCGTGGTGCGCCCCAGCATCAGCCCCTTGGAGATCATGACCCAGATGGCCAGGGCCAGCATGAAGCCCAGGATGATGATGACCACCCAGGCGTCGACCGTCAGGGCCTTGAACAGGATGCCGAAATAGTTGTGGCCGCCGCTCTCGGTCTGCTCGGCGGTGTCGAAGGTCAACAGCCTGGCGCCCTGCCCTTCGCTGGCGGCCGCCAGCTGGAAGGCGGCCTGCGGCAGGGCGACGCCGGCCACGCGGAACTCGTCGATCTCACCGGCGAAGCCCTGACCCAGAACTGCGGGACCGACGGCCAGCGCGCCCGCGACCTCTCCGGCCGGCTGACCGTTGACGAACAGGCTCGTTTTCTGGCCGTCGTTGACCAGGGCGACGTGGGCCCAGGTTCCGGCTGGCAGCGCGGCGCCCGCGCTGCGCTGGCCTGCGCCGTCGAGGAACAGGGTCGCGCCTTCCGAGATCAGGCTTAGCCCCGGCAGGCCGCGCAATTGACCATCTGAGCCCGGCTTGCCCCAGAAGCTGACCGAGACCGGCCCCTGTGCGAAGGCTTCGGCAGGGATCGAGGCAGCCGAAGCGCCGTCCAGCGTCAGGCTCTGGCCGATCAGGCCGCCCGCGTTGCGACCCTCGCCACCGCCGCCGCCCAGGCCGTTGGACGTGGCGTCCTGCGGCGCGCCGGCGCCGTCGAAGTGCCAGACCAGCCTGTAGTCGGCGCCGAAGGTCCCGGCGGCGTTCTGGCCGGGCTCAGCTTTCTCATTGCCGTAGTAGGCGTAGATGGCCGAGGCGGCGCCCGGCTTCAGGTTCGACACGTCGACCCAGACCAGGGCCTGTTGCTCGGCCGGGGCCCACTTCTCGATGTGGAAGGCCAGCGGCGTGCGGTCGTCGCCCGCCACGAAGCGCAGGTCCGAGCCGTCCGCCTTGACGTCGGCGAAGTCGAAGTTGCCAGTGTGCAGACGGATCAGGACCGGAGCGCGCGCCACCTCGCCCGTCACGCCCGCCGCCTGGGCGTTCAGGTTGATTTTCGTGCGATAGGCGTAGTCCGCCTGCCACCAGCCCGCCGCGGCGGCCGGGGCCGCGGCCCCTATCAGCACGGCGGCGGCGAGGCCGCCGAGCAGCCCCTTCTTGGTCGTCATCAAAGCCATCAGAATTCCCCCCAGATGCGGAAGCGAACGGAAACCAGGCCCGCATCGCGGCCCGGCATGGAGATCAGGGGCGTGCCGACATCGACGGCCCCGTTGAGGTATTGGAAGAGGCGCAGCCGCCCGCCGACGCCGGCGCTCATCAGAAGGTTCTCGCCCTTCTGGCCCGGCAGCGGGTCGTGGATGCCGACGAAGCCGGCGTCCCAGAAGCCGTAGAGGCGCAGCTCGTCCACGCCCGGCCAGTCGGCCAGCAGCGGCGGCGAGCGCATTTCCAGCTGGGTGGCCAGACCGTAGTCGCCCATGGCCTCGCTTTCGCGATAGGCGCGGACCGTGTTCGAACCGCCGATGCCGAACTGCTCGTTGGAGATCAGCGGACGATCGGTCCACTGGGCCGACAGCTTGGCCATCAACTGCAGATCATGAACCAGTTCCTCGGTGTGCGAGGCGTCGACCTTGACCGTGAAGAAGCTGGGGCGGGCGTTGTAGCGCTTGGCGTCGAAGGCCCATTTGTCGTCGCCCAGACCGCGCACGCCCAGAACGCCGCTGAAGGTCAGGTCGCTGCGCCGCGCCTCGCCGCTCCAGTCGCCGCGCCAGGAGGCCATCAGCGGAAAATATTCGATCGGCGCGGCGGCCCGGTCCGAGCCCAGGATCACGTCTTCCTTGAAGCTCTTCCAGTCGAAGCCGAGCGTCAGCGAATGATAGAAGCCGTCGCCGCCGCCCAGCGACCGGATCAGGCGCAAGCCCGCCAGATCGCCCTTGCCGATGACATTGGTGCCGCCGACCACGGCGATGTCGCTGTCCGAATGGACGGCATAGGCCAGCAGCTGCGTGCCGACGCCCAGGCGCATCAGATAATTGCCGGAATAGACGGTGCCGTCCGTGGTCCGCTCGGGCGCCGTCTGGGCCGACAGGCTGAGACTGTCGCCGCGCCCCCACATATTGTCGTGACGCAGCGTCGCCGCCGTCCGCAACTGGGTGGTCGAGGCGCTGTAATAGTTGTTCAGCTCCAGCGAGCCGTGCCAGGGCGAGCTTTCCTCGACCGCCAGCACCACGTCCAGCGTTCCCGGCGCTACGCCCGCGCGCAGTTCCGGCGTCACCCGACGCGTGGGGTTCTGGTTCAGGGCCACCACATCGCGCTGGAACTCCGGCAGGTTCGGCGTCTGGCCGGGCGTCAGCGAAGACGCCAGGGCGCGCACGGCCTCGGGCTTCTTCGCCCCCTCGACCAGCACCTGACCGATGGCCTGCTCGGCCACCTCCAGCATCAGGACGCCGCCCTCGACCGACTGCTCGGGAATGAAGACCGAGACGGCGATGAAGCCGCGCTCTTCATAGGCGGCCTGTAGCGCGGCGCGCGCCGCCTCCACGTCGTCCGAGGTCCGGCCCGGTCCCATGAAGGGATAGACCGCCCGTTCCACCGCCTCGGGCGGCAGGACCGTGTTGCCCTTCACCTGAAAGGCGCGAACCTCGAAACTGGCGTCGTCCTGCGCCCTCGCGGGCGCGGCGTGAACAGCCAGAACAGCGGCCAGCGCCAAGGCGCTCGCCGCGCCTCTCAGCGCGCAATGTCTTTTGTAATGCAGCATCAATCCCCCGTGACACGACGGCCGCCGAGCGACCGACGCACCGCACTTGGTCGTCAGGGGAGAGACACGCGCGCCGGATACAGGCGCAAAGATTTAGCATGAAGATTTCGCGACGTTTTCCAGTCGCTTATGTGCCGTTTTGTCAGGCCACGAGAACAACATCGCCGGGCAGGCGCGTGGCGCGAACCCCATAGGCCAACCGCATCTGATCGATGACCTGATCGATGCGATCGGTGTGGAAGGCGCCGTTGACGCGACGGTTTCTCAAGCGTGGATCGGCGATGACGATGCGCCCGGTGCGATAGCGATTGATCTCCTCGATCACGTCGCCGAGGCGCTGATCGCGGAAAACCAACAGCCCGCGCCGCCAGGCCGCCTCGGCTTCCGGGTCAATGGCCGTGGGCGCTTGCATCTGTTTCTGGTCATAGGTGACGCTGTGTTGCGCGGGCAACGCCGCCGCCTGTCCCGCCGAACGCACCTGCGCCGCACCTTCCAGACAAGACACCCGCACCTCGCCGTCCAGACAGCGCATCGACAGCCGCGCCTGCGACGCCGTGGTCTCGCCGTCCTGGGCGAAGATCGACAGGGGCGCGTCAGGGCGATCGATGGTCACGACCGCCTCCCCCGTCAGCAGTTCAAAGGCGCCGACGCCGGCCTGGGGCCGCAGGGCGATCCGCGTCAGGGTGTTCAGTTCGACCGAGACGCCCGCCGCCAGTTCGACGCGCCGCGTCTCGCCCTTGGCCGTGGTGAAGTGGGCAGGCGCGGGCGCAAAGCGCGTCGTCCCCGACCGCTCCGCGATAATGGCCACGCCAGCGGCCGAGGCGGCGATGGCCCCGCCCACCACCATGCGACGGCTCAGGCCACGCTGGGCCGTCGTTGGCCGGATCACCTGCTCGTCGCGCAGATCCGACGCCGCCTCACGCGCCGCCTTGTGCAACCGCGCCGCCTGGACGAAGGCCTGCTCATGACGCACGTCGACCTGACGCCAGACAGCCAACTCAAGGGCGTCGTCCTGCGTCGCCTCGCCTGACATCAGACGGCGCACCCAGGCCTGGGCCTGTTCGACGACCGCGTCGCTCACGTCCTGATCTCGCCGCTCATGCCCGGCCTCCGGGGCGCTCCTGTAATTCATGACACGCCACCGTCAGAACGGCGCAAGGATATGACCTTGGGTTGAGCCAGATTCTTCTGCAAGGCCTCGGTCGCCAGCTTCAACTCGTGCTGCACGGTGCGCTGGGCCATGCCATGCCGCTCGGCGATCTCGGCCGTCGACAGGCCGTCCAGCCAGGCGGCGGTGCAGATGGCCAGACGCCGCGCCGGCATCCGCGCCATCGCCGCCTTGACCGTCGCCAGGTCGGACCGCGCCTCGGCCACCGTCGCCGGATCGGGGTTCTCGTCCGGCACGTCCAGCAGGGCGGCGACCTCGTCAAAACCCAGCAACCGCCGGTCGCGCCGTCGGGCGTTGGCGGCGATGTTCAGCGCCATGCGGAACAGATAGGCCGTCGGATGGCGCACCTCGTCCTGCGGCCCGTTGCTCGACAGCTTCACATAGGCGTCCTGCAGCGCGTCGCGCGCCATCTCGCGCGAGCCCAGCCGCGCGCTGAGGCCGGACAGCAGGGTCTCATACTTCTCAACCAGATGCCCGCGCAGACGGGCGGCGGCGTCCGTCACCATGACCGCAGCCTCATTCGCCGACCCGCATGCCGGCGCCCCGCGTCGAGGTCGCGTAACGCAGCGGCACGATCAGGTCGATCGCCCCTGGCAGGGTCGCGGGCAGGCCCGGCAGGGGCTCGGCGCGCTTCAAGGTCTGCAGCGCCGCCTCATCCAGAGGCACGACCCCGGAACTGGTCTCGATCCAGGCGTCCATCACCCGGCCGTCCCGCTGAACGATCAGACCGACGCGCACCACACCGGTCGGACGTGCGCCGGTCAACAAAGCCGGATAGGCGTGAAACCGCGCCAGATGACTTTCGACCCGCCGGTAATAGTCAGACACCGCGCCGGGATCGGGCGCCGCCGCCGGCATGGCCGCCGCGCCGCCGCTCGCCGTCTGGGCCGGCGCAGCCTTGGCCTCTCCGACCATGGGCAAGGTCGGCGCTTCGACGGTTGGGCTGGCGGTCTCGGCCGCGTTCGAGGAGGCTTCTGTGCGGTCGCTGTCGCCGACCTGTCGACGGGCGGTATCAATCAGTTCGACATTGACGGCGTGCGGCTGGACTTCCGGCGCCGCCATGCCCTGCGGGATAGCCGACGACGCCAGCAGGACAGCCGCCGCCCCGCCGTGCAGGGCCGCCGACGTCATCGCGCCAAGGAGCCAGTTTCGCGTCATGAATGGAGGCCGAGCCGTCAGAGCCGCTGCAACCCCGTCTCCCTAGACCGTCACCGGCGACAGAACGGTGACGCTGGTATGTCAGTGACGCTGGCGGACGCGAAACTCGATCCGCATCGGCTGCGGCAAGGCCGGCGGCGGCGGCGGAAACCGCAGCTTTGAAGCCAGGGCCATGAAGTCGGCGTCGCGCTCCGCATCACCCGACCCGCTCAATACCTCGGCCCGACGCGCCGCCCCGTCCTCGTTCACCCATAGCCGCACGCTCAAGGCATAGTCGCCGCCCGACAGCACAGCGTCCTGACGCAGAGCCTCAATCGTCTGCCGCTGCACAATCTCGGCATAGGCCCGCGCCTCGGCGCTGGCGCCCGATCGGCCGACGACCGGCGCCGCTGTCGCGGTGATCGGGTTCAGCGTCACCGCCGAGGTCGATCCGGCATAGATGACCACGGCCCCGCCCGACGTGAACCGCGCTGTCAGGCCGCTGCCCGCCAGCATCAAGGCCAGCGCTTCCCTCGGCTGCATCGCCCCAGACACCGGCGACGACCGCCGCCCCGACGCCAGCGAACTGTCGTAGAGCATCTGCAAGCCGGTCGAGACCGAAAAGGCCGCCAGCGCCTGATCCAGCGGCTGGGCGTCGAGGTCAAAGCGCCGCGCCTCCTGCGGCCGCGCCTGCGCTGCGCCGGCGACCGCCAGAGCAGCCATGGCGGAAAGGACCGCCAGCCGACGTTTCAGGCCCTCCGACATCTACGTCCCATCCCGCGTCCGCCGCCGTCAGCGTGGGATCAGCACAGCCCTGAGATCATGGCAAGGGAGGCCCCCTGCGGCCGTCTAAACCCCCTCGGCCTTATCCGCCTCAATCAACCCGCCATCGACCCCCACAGAAAAACGCTTCAGCTTTTTAATTTCAAAGGGTTTGGCGAAGATGGTCGAGACCTGCATCAAGGTCGCCTCGGCCTTGTCAGCGGTCAGGACAAGGTGAATGAAGCCCTTGGCCGACTGGTCGCAGAAGACGACTTCGTCATTGGCCTGCATCAGGGCCTGGCCCAGGGGGAAGCCGCCGATGGCGTCGCCGATCGAGGGGCTGGAGACGGCGCTGGTTCCGAACTCCACTGCGCGACGAGCGCCGTTCGCGTCCTTGAGTTCATTGACCCAGAAGGCATGACTGTCGCCCGCCAGGACGATGGGCTGGACCCCGGCCTCAGCGAAGGCGGCGTAGAGCCGCTCGCGCCCCGCCGGATAGCCGTCCCAGGCGTCGAGGTTGAACGGCAGCCCCATCTTGAACAGGAACAGGGCCTGCTCGAACTGTTCGCGGAAGGCCTCGGGCACCTGGGCCATCAAGCCTTCGATCTGTTCCGGCGTCATGGTGCGCGACACGTCGGGACCGGCCACGCGCGCGGTCACGACCTGATTGCCCAGCACCTGCCACGGACGGCCCGCCGCCTTCGACGCCGACAGTTCGCGTGTCAGCCAGGCGCGCTGCTCATCACCCATCAGATCGCGCGACGGGTCGTTCAGCCTGGCGCGGAAAGCGTCGAGGTCCAGCACCGGCTCGCCGTCAGGGCCGTCCTTGGCAGTCAGGTCCTTGCTGTAGTCGAGCGGTTCGGTACGGCCCGTCAGGCGGGTCTCGACCATCATCAAGCTGGCCAGATCGCCGAAATGGAAGCTGCGATGGATCGCCTCCTTCAGCGCGCCGGGCGCCGCCTCGCGGATCGGCATCCACTCGTAATAGGCCTTCAGCGCCGCCGCCTTGCGCTGGGCGAAGTCGCCCTCCGTCTCGGCTTGGTGGTTCTCAGCGCCGTGCAGCCAGGCGTCGTTGGCGGTCTCGTGGTCGTCCCAGACGCAGATGAAGGGCGCGCGCGCATGGGCGGCCTGCAGGTCGACATCGGTCTTGTACTGGGCGTGACGGGTCCGGTAGTCGGCCAGGGTCACGATCTCATGGCGCGGCTCGGGCAGACGGTTCAGCGCCGCGCCGGTCGCCATGCCGTAGGCGTCAGGCTCGGCCCCGTATTCGTAGATGTAGTCGCCCAGATGGACCACGGCGTCCAGCGACGACAGGGCGGCGATGGCCTCATAGGCGTTGAACAAACCGCCCGGATAGAGCTGGCACGACACCACCGCCAGATTGACCGGCGTCAGCCCCTCAGCGGCGAGCGTGCGGGTGCGTCCCATCGGCGAGCGGGTCTCGCCCACGGCGAAGTCGTAGCGGTAGTCGCGACCGGGACGCAGGCCCGCCGCGTCGATCTTGACCGTATAGTCGCGCTCCGACCCCGTCTCGAAGCGCCCCGAGGCGACGACGTGATCGCTTTCGCCTTCCAGCACGCGCCATGCCACCGAGATCGGGCCGTTAAAGCCTGCTTCCGGCGTGACGCGCGTCCACAGGATCACGCGGTCGGCGCCCGGATCACCCGAGGCGACGCCATGGACGAAGGCGAGCGACGCCGCCTCCGCCATGGCCGGCGTGGCGCCGACAGTGGCGCCGGCCCCGAACAGGCCCAGAAGGCCGCGACGGTTCATGGTCATGCGCCCGACCCTCAGTAGCGAACGGTGAAGGCCACGCCGTAGCTGGCGGGGCGTCCGGCGATGAAGGTCGGCAGGCCAAGCGCATCGCCCGTATTGCCCGCGTCCTTGATATATTCCTCGTCAAGCAGGTTCTCGCCGAAGGCCTCGACACCCCAGTTGCCTGAAGTCGGCGCATAGCGAACCCGCAGGTTCAGCAGACCATAGCTGTCCTGATATTCGTCCTGGATCGTGTCCGCGACGAAGTTCTGAGTCTGCAGAGCCGGGATGTCGTTGTTGTCGTCGAAGAAGACCTTGGACTGCCAGGTGTAGCTGGGCTGGACCTCGACCGCGCCGCCCGCAACCGGCAGACGCCAGACAGCCCCGATCGAGGCCATATGCTCCGGCGCCAGGCGGAAACGGTTGCCGTCATACAGGCCCGCCTCGAAGCGCGAGTGGTTGTAGCCGTAGGTGCCGAACAGGTCGAAGTTTTCGGCGGCGGCCCAGAAGACCTGCCCCTCAAAGCCGTAGGCGCTGGCCTCGCCCGCATTGGTGGTGATGAAGCGGGTGCCTTCCTGAACCGTGGTCTGGAAGTTCTCGTAAGCGTAGTGGAAGACCGCGCCGTCCAGACGCAGGCGACCGTCAATCAGCGCCGCCTTGGCCCCGACCTCGAAGCTGTCGACCGTCTCGGCCTCGATCATGTTGAACGTCGGGGCGCCGAGCGGCGCGGCCGGGCCGCTGACGCTCAGCACCTCGGGACGACGGCCCCGCGCATAGTTGGCGTAGAGGCTGGCGTCGTCCGACAGGGCGTAGCGGGCCGTCAGACGCCAGGTGAAGCCCTCGTCCTCATGATCGCCATAGACGAAGTCGCCGTTGTTGGCGGTCGGCTGCGCCGTCAGGCCGAATAGAGGCAGGACCGTCGCCGGCAGGTTGACCGCATTGGGGTTGGCCAGGCCGCCCAGCAGGGCCGGAATCTGGGCCGGCGGCACGGCGCCTTGCAGCACCGCCAGCAGCCCGCCCGCGATGGAACGGCCGTTGGCGACCGAGCTGGCGTAGCCCGTGGTCTTGTCGTCGCGAGTGTAGCGGACCCCGCCTGCGAACTCGAGGCGGTCGGTGGCCTTGAAGGTCAAGTCCGCGAAAAGGTCCCATGAGGTCAGTTCGGCGCTGTTGATCGGGATCTCGATGTGCGCTGGCTTCAGGTTCGCCGCGATCGGCGCGGCCAGCCCGCCTGCCCCCAGAGGCGTCAATGCAGCTTGCAGGAACTGCGTCGCCACCATCGGATAGGCCGCGCCCGGCAGGGTGTTGTGACCGACCGCCGTGGGCGAGCCGTCCAGCAGTCCGGCCAGTTGCGCCAAGGCGATGCGCTCGTCGAACTGGGTCGGGGTGCGCTGATAGCCCTCCTCGCGGAACCAGCCGGCCCCGGCGAAGCCCGACAGGCGCCCGCCATTGTCCCAGTTCAGGCGGAACTCCTGGCTCCACTGCTCGCCATAGGCTTCCTCCGCCGCCGTCAGCAGCGGCAGCGACAGACCGTCGGCGTCAAAAGTTTCATAGGAGTCGAACTGGCGATAGGCCGTGGTCGAGTTCAGCGACAGCGACGACGTCAGCGTCCACTTCACCAGCCCCGTCACGCCCCAGACCTTGCGATCCAGCCCCAGGCTCTTGCCGTCGTCGAAGGCGGCGCCCGGCGTCAGGGCCGCGCCTTCCCACGGCGCGCGACCGCCCAGCACGGCGCCCGTATTGGGATCGGCCGGATCATAGGCGATGGATTTGAACGAGGTGCCGGTGGCGTCATCGGTCTGATAGTTGGCGATCAGGTCCGCGCGCAGATTATCGCTCGGCGTCCAGGCGCCGGACAGGCGGAAGGCCTGGGTCTCGATGCCGTTGTAGTCCTCGCCGCCCAGCAGGTTCTCGACCGAGCCGTCGCGGGTCTTCATTCGCGTGGACAGACGCAGGGCCAGTTCATCACCCACCGGCGCGTTCACGAAGCCCTCGACCGAGCGGTAGCCGTAGTCGCCGATCTCGGCGCGCATCTCGGCGTCGAACTGCCCCGGGCGAGCGCGGTTCTGGACCAGATTGACCGCCCCGATCAGGGCGCCGCGACCATAGAGGGTCGACTGCGGCCCCTTGGCCACCTCGACCCGCTCCAGATCGAACAGCTCGACATAGGAGCCCCGCGACTTGGAGATCGACACCCCGTCCTGGAACACCGAGACACGCGGTTCGGCCGTGGCCGCGCCCGAGTCCGAGGTAATGCCGCGCATCACAAAGCCCGGATTGTTCGGCGACTGGTTCTGCACCAGGAAGCCCGGCACGAAGGCCGACAACTGCTCGAACTCCTGAACCCCCAGGTTCTCGAGGAACTGGCCGCTATAGGCCGTCAGTGCGAAGGGCACCTCAATCGGGTCCTGCGCACGCAGCTGGGCGGTGACGATGACGTCGTCCACCGTCGAGACGTGATCCTGGGGCGCGCTCTGCGCCTGGGCTGCGCCGCCCGCCATCAGGCTCAGCACCGCCGCCCCCGCCAACAGGCCAGCCTTGTTCGCCACGGATTTCATCATCACATCCCCCTTGAAGGTTTGGGGGGAGGCGTAGTGGTCGTCCGTGTCGGACCGACGACGCCCAAGCAAATCCACGGTGAAGCTGGCGCCTCAGTTCAGCGAATGCTCATCCGAGAACAAACAGTATTGGTGGGCCGGCGAAAGACGGCCTAGCCCGCCTCCGGACCCTCGCCCTGGAATAACGCCCTGTCCGACGACAGACCGGCCGCGCCATGCCGGCGCCGGTCAGCTTTCATAATCCGCGCGTATGGCGTGCGGGATCTGGGTTGTCGGACAATGGGTGAAGCGAACCCTCACCTCGCCCTCCAGGTCGAAGCTGCGACGGTCGTTCACAAGGATATTCCGGTGGCCGGCTTCAGAGCCCAGTTCGTTATGCCAACGCCCTAGCAGACGGTATCGAGAGCCGCCGCGGTTCTCGAAGCTCTGGACCTCGAAAGCGCCGATCCATGTTTCGCCGGTCGTGATGTAGTGGAGTTCCGCGTCCTGGGGCGCCAGATCGGGATAGTTGCGGATCGCCTGGGCGCAGCTGACGCCCTCGGCCCAGTAGCCTGTCTCGATCGGCGGAAGGTCCCTCGTTCGCGCGACCGCGCCGTCCGGGAATGCGGCCTGCCTCGCGCACCCGTCCCGGTCCACCACCTGGCCGCGATCATTGCGCCGTTCCAGCACATCGATCCTGTCGCCGGTCCAGCCCCAGACGATCTGGGTGACAGGGCCGCAAGCGCCATTGAAGCCTCCGGGAAGATCGAGCACGTCCCGATCCGCGCGACGGATGATCATGGCCGGCGAGACCCAGCCCATGAAACCGTCGAACACTTCATACCCGTCGCCCGCCGAGACGACGAACGCCACAGGCGGACCCTGATCGCCATAGGCAGGTCCTTCGGCGACGCACCCGCCTCCGGGGGTCGTGACGACGAAGTCAGCATGTCCGTCGGTGTTGAATTGCGCGGATGCGAAGCCGCCTCCGCCTTGCTGGAAACGTCGCTCGACGATCTCGGTCGCGTCGCCCCGGCCGGTCAGCGGCGCCAGATCGACAGGGGCAAACTGCGCGCCCTCATCCCGGCACCTCGTGCGCGCATGCTCTTCCCAGGCCGCCCGCGCGGCCTGGGGCAGCGCTGTCCTCGCGCCTGCCTGTC
>JALAGW010000113.1 GCA_022712235.1 Brevundimonas sp.
GGCCATGACCACCGCCCCCGCCCTCCCCGGCGAAGGCGCCGCGGGCTGGCATCTGCGGCACGAAGGCCCGATGGCCAAGCTGGCCTACGGCCTGGCGGATTCCGATCAGGTGGCCCTGATGCTGACCTGCTCGCCCGGCGATCAGACCGTCGTCGTCTATGGCGATGCGCCGCCGCAGAGCCCGGCCCTGACCCTCGCCTCCATGGGGCCGCAGCCGATCGACCCCCTGTCCGACGGCGAAGCCTATGAGGCCCGCCTGCCCCTGTCCGACGCGGCTCTCACCGGTCTGGCGCGCGGCGGCCGCATGACCGTCCAGAGCGAGGCCGGCGCCCAGCAGATCCGCGCCAGCCGCGCCGAGCGTCGCATGGTCCAGGGCTTCCTCAGCTATTGCGCTTCCAGCCACGCCTGATCAAAGTCGCCCCGAACCCATCAGCGGGGGCTGAACCATGACTGTCTTGCTGGGACTCGCCCAAGCCACGGCCTTGGCCTTGACGCTTCAGACCGCGCCGGCGTCGGCCGAAGCCTGGACCTGGACCCTCTATGCCGACAACGGCCCCCTGGTCCTGGCCAATGAGATTCCCGACACGCCGCGCCTGCGCGCCACCCTGGAATGCGCGCCCGGTTCCAGCATCGTGCGCCTGACCCTCTATGACGTCGCCCCGGCCGAAGGCATCGCCGTCATCGCCTCCGGCGCCGCCGCCGCCAACGCCGAGGCTCGCCCCCGGCGCGGCCAGCTTCAGACCATGCTGCGCGCCGACCATCCCGTCTTCACCGCCTTCCAGGCCAATGGAAAGCTCGACGTCACGGTCGGCGAACAGTCCTCGCCTATAGAGATCGACCGGGCGAATCTGTCCAAGCTGCGCCGGTTCGCCGAACTCTGCACCGGCTGAGGACCTCTATGCGCCTGATCGTCTGGACCGCCCCCGCGCTTGCGGCGCTCGCCCTGTCGGCCTGCGCCCCCACGCTGAAGACCGAACTGGCCGGCGCCTCCAGCGGCGCCCCGCTCGCCACGCCCGGCTACGACTGGCATCTGAACGCGGACGCCGAGGAGGCCAGCCTGTCCTACGGCATGGCCGAGACCGACGACGTGCCGCTGGACCTGTCGTGCCGTCCCGGTTCCGGCGCCCTGCAGATCCTGCAGGCCGTCGCCGAAGGCCATCCGCGCGTCATCGCCCTGGAATCCGGCGGCGATACCGAAACCTATCCCGCCCAGGCCGAGCCCTCGGCCCTGCACGACGGCCTGGACCTGACCGCCGAGGCCCGCGCCTCGGACCCGGTCTTCCTACGTTTCCGCAAGTTGGGCTGGCTGGCGACCTATGGCCCCGACTACCGCACCCCCCTGGTGGCGCAGCAAGGATCAGAGAAGCACATCGACCGCTTCTTCGCCCTCTGCGGCTGAGACCCGCCGACACAGCTTGACCGTCGGCGCGCGCGCCTGTCTCCTCCCTCCCGCTTGAGGGAGGACGGTATGGACAAGCGACTTCTGATCGGGGCGGCTTTGGCGGCCCTCATGGCGGCGACGCCGGCCCTGGCTCATGCGCCGCGCGCGACGGCGGCCCCTGCCGAAACCCACGCCCCGGCCGATGCCGCAAGCGTCGCCCTCGGCCGGATTCTGACCGACTATGAAGCCTACCTTCGTCGCGTCGATCCGATCAGTTCCGGCATGGACGGTGATCGCGAAGCCCTGTCACGCCTTCCAGACCCCAGCCGCACCGGCGATCTGGCGCGCGAGATTCCGCTAAAAGCCTTGCTGGCCCGCCTTGATGCCCTGCCTGCCGACGCGCTCGACGCAGACGGCCGGCTGAACCAGGCCTTCAGCCGCTACCTGATCGCCCGCGAGTTGCAGCGGATCGCCCTGGACCCGTCGCGTCTGGCCTTTGATTCCGAGGGCGGCCCCGGCCAGACCCTGTCCTACCTCGCCAGTTCGACCCGCATCGCCGGCCGCGCCGACGCCGACGCCTGGCTGGCCCGGCTGGAAGCCGCCCCCGCCTATTACGACGCCGGGATCGCCAACGCCCGCCGAGGCCTGTCGACCGGCCTGATTCAGGCCCGCTCCGTGGTCGAAAGCGCCCTGGGCCAGGCCCAGCGCGACCTGGCGCCCGGCGCCGACGGCGATGTGCTGATGAAACCCTTCGCCGCCCTGCCCTCCAACATCCCAGCGGCCGATCAGGAGGCCCTGCGCCAGCGCGCCCGCGCTCTGGTCGACGGCCCCATCACCGCCCGACGCCAGGCCTGGCTGGCCATGCTGCGCGACGACTACCTGCCCAAGGCGCCGACCGAGCCGGGCCTGGTCCATCGTCAGGGGGGCAAGGACCTCTACGCCTTCCTGGTGCGCAGCGACACCACCACCGACCTGAACCCGGACCAGGTGCATCAGATCGGCCTCGAAGAGGTCGCCCGCATCCGCGCCCGGATGCAGGACGAAATGCGCGCGGCCGGCTGGACCGGCGACTTCGCCGGCTTCCTCCACTTCCTGCGCACCGACCCGCAATTCTACGCCACCAGCCGCGAACAACTGCTGGAAAAGGCCTCCGAAATCGCCAAGCGCGCCGACGACGGTCTGCCCGCCCTGTTCGGGACCCTGCCGCGCCTGCCCTACGGCGTGCGTCCGGTCCCGCGCGAGATCGAGGAGACCTACACCACCGGCCGCTACAACGCCGGCTCGATGCAGAACGGCGTGGCCGGCGGCTATATCGTCAACACGTCCAAGCTGGACCAGCGGCCCCTCTATGAACTGCCGGCCCTGACCGTCCACGAAGCCGTCCCCGGCCACCACCTGCAGATCGCCCTGCAACAGGAAGCCGCCGACCAGCCCTACTACCGCCGCGGCGCCGACGTGACCGCCTTCATCGAGGGTTGGGGCCTCTATTCCGAGTTCCTGGGCGAAGAGA
Organism: Brevundimonas sp.; assembly: GCA_022712235.1. Classification (GTDB taxonomy): domain Bacteria; phylum Pseudomonadota; class Alphaproteobacteria; order Caulobacterales; family Caulobacteraceae; genus Brevundimonas. The sequence continues at coordinate 2,892 of JALAGW010000113.1, forward strand.
TGGGCATCTATCGCACGCCCTATGAGCGCTTCGGCCGCCTCAGCTACGAGATGTGGCGCGCCTGCCGCCTGGTCGCCGACACCGGCCTGCACTGGCTGGGCTGGACCGAGGAGCAGGCCCGCGCCTGCTTCCGCGACAACTCGGCTCTGGCTCCGCACAACATCGAGACCGAGCTGCAACGCTACATCGGCTGGCCGGGTCAGGCCACGGCCTACAAGATCGGCGAGATCCGCCTGCGCCAGATCCGTCATAAGGCCGAGCGCGAACTGGGCGACCGCTTCGACGTGCGCACCTTCCACGACGCCCTGCTGGTGGACGGCCCCCTGCCGCTGGACCTGCTCGACGCCCGCATGGACCGCTGGATCGCCGAGCAGAAGGCCAGGTCTTCGACCTGACGCCTAGAGCCCTAGTTCCGCCCGCGCCTTCTTCGTCAGCTTGCCGACAATAATGGCGTGGGCGGACTTGATATGGTCCGCCCACGCCATTATTGTCGGCAAGCTGACGAAGAA
>JALAGW010000114.1 GCA_022712235.1 Brevundimonas sp.
CAAGCGTTATTCAGGCGTGGGTGGGTTCGAGTTCCTGCCGCCCATTCCGGCCGTTTTTAAGCGCGCCGAGTTCATGACGGTACTGGAAAACCGGATCGAAACCGCATCCATCGCCTTGTTGCCGCCCAAAACCTAGGCTCTGCAGAAACGGTCATATCATCAGCCGTTGACCTGCGATTTCTCCCATGCCTTCACGCCTCGTGCTCGCCGCCCTGGCCTCGGCCCTGCTTTCCCTGCCCGCCGTCTCCGCCCTAGCCCAGTCCATGCCCTATGAAGCGGTCGAGGCGCCGACGACGTGGAAGATCGACATCGGCGGCGGGGTGGTGCGCGGCTTCAGCGCCACCGGGAACACCAGCGACGAGTTCAACTTCACCGCCTGGGGCTCGGCCTCCTGGCGCGACGTCGTCTACGCCAACGGCCTGGACGGTCTGGGCTGGAACGCGGTCAAGCGCGACGACCTGCGCATCGGAGTGCAGCTGCGCCCGCGCTTTTCTGCCGGCGACATCGAGGGGCTGGACCGGCCAGACCTGGGCGCCGACGCCGCCCTCTACGCCTACAAGCGCCTGCCCGGAAACATCGTGGTCGGCGGCCGCGTTCAGCACGACGTCAGCGGCGATGACGCGGGATTGGAATACTACGCCTCGGTCGGCCACCAGCGCGTGACCCGCGTCGGACTGTTGCAGACCATGGGCTATATGCGCGGCGGAAACGACGAGCGGGCCCAGCGCTACTACGGCGTCTCCGCCGTCGAAGCGCCGGGCAGCGGTTTCAACGCCTTTGAACCCTCCGGCGGCCTGTCCGGCGTCGGCGGCGTCGTCATGTTGGCCGTGCCGATCGGCGACCGCTTCGGCATGGGCGGCTTCGTCAACTACGAGCAGCGCCTTGGCGACATCAAGGACAGCCCGCTGATCGAGGACGACCATGTCTGGCGCGCGGGCCTGATCGGGGTCGTCCGTTTCAACAGCGGGCAGTAGTCGCGATCAACTGGCGGCGAACTCGCTGAGGGCGTCGATGACCGCGCGGTTCTGGTCTTCCGTGCCGATGGTGATGCGCAGGCAGTCGGGCAGGCCATAGCCGCCGACCGGACGCACGATGATGCCCTTTGAGTTCAGGTAGTCGTTGGCGGCGGCGGCGTTGCGCTTCTCGTCCGCGAACCGCACCAGGACGAAGTTGCCCGCCGAGGGAAAGACCTCGAAGCCGAAGCCGCGAATGGCCTGGGTCATGCGCGGACGCCAGTCCAGCACCAGATCGCGCGAGGCCTTCTGGTGCGCCTCGTCCGACAGGGCGGCGGTGGCGGCGTCCAGCCCCGGCACCGAGACGTTGAACGGCAGGCGGATGCGGTCCACCGCCTGCTCGATGGCCAGCGGGGCGTAGCCGAAGCCGATCCGCAGGCCGCCCAGGCCGTGGATCTTGGAGAAGGTGCGGGTGACGACGATGTTCGACGCCTCGCGGGCCAGACCGAAGCTGGTCTCCCAGTCCGGCTCGACCACAAACTCGGCATAGGCCTCGTCCACCACCAGGATGATGTGGGCCGGTAGGGCGGCATGCAGGCGGCGGATTTCCTCGCCCGCGTTCCAGCTGCCGGTCGGGTTGGACGGGTTGGAGACGTAGACGATCTTCGTCCGCTCATCGACCTGCTCCAGGATGGCCTCGACCTCGGCCTTCATGTTCGGCTCGGCCGCCAGCTTGACCTCGGCGCCGCAGGCCTTGGCCGAAATGCGGTAGGCCAGGAAGCCGTACTGGCCGGTGACGATGTTGTCGCCCGCGCTCAGATAGGTCTGGTTCAGCAGGGCGAAGACCTCGTCCGAGCCGTTGCCGAAGATCAGGCGCTCGGGCTCCAGGCCATGGTGGGCGGCCACCGCGTCGCGCAGCTTGGTCGCGCGGCCATCGGGATAGACGTGGATGTTCTTCAGCGCGGCGGCATAGGCCTCGCGCGCTTTCTCGCCCGCGCCCAGGGCGTTCTCGTTGGACGACAGCTTCATCGGCTCGGCGAAGCCGGCGATGGCGCCCTTGCCGCCGACATAGGGGGCGATGTCGAGGATGCCGGGCTTGGGGGCGGGCGCGGTTTTGGTCGCGTCGGTCATGGGCGTCATCCTCGAAGTCTATGGTCAGTAAACGGGGGCGGCGCCGATGACGCCGCTCATCTGGCCGGGAGCGTCGATCAACCGCCCGTCCTCGGCCTGCACATAGCCTGTCAGGACGAACAGCTTCAACCCGCCGCCCGCTGCCAAGGGGCCGGCGATCAGCCCCGCCTCACCCATGGCGGCGACGATGCGGGCGTCGGACGCCGGACTGTCGGTGACCCAGAAGGTGCGGTCGTCGCCGGTCGGGCCGGAGGCCTCGGTCGAGACCAGAAGGGCGCGCGGGACGCCCGCCGCATCGTCCGGCAAAGCAGCGATGACCTTGAGCATGGGCAAGGCCAGCAGCCTGCCCCACCAGGGCCGGGCGCCGAGGTCGATCAGAGCGCGCCCGCCTTGTTTCGCCGTGGCCAGAGCCTGATCAGGCTCGGCCGCCGGGCGACCGATCAGCCCCCAACGGTCGGCGGCAAGCGCCTGAGACAGAGGCCCGCAGACGGCCAAGGCCGGGCCATTCGCGGCCTCGATGCGGCCCAGCACAGCGCGCAGGGCCGGACGTTCCGTCGCCGGAATATCGCGCAACAGCTCACGCAGGGCGATGGCGTCGGCGTCGGCGGAACCGCGCGCCCCGGCGGCGAGACGCGCCCGCGCCGCCGCAATCAGGACGCGGTCCAGCGCCAGCCGCTCAAGGTCCTCAGGCGGTTCGACCAGCATCAGAACAGCTGGGGCGCCGGGGCCAGGGCGAAGGGGCCCAGATAGGTGCGGCCGCCCCTGAAATTCAGCACCAGATCGACGCCCTGGCCCTGATCGCCGCTCCCGCCCTGCGGCGTGGCGGCGGCGGCGCGGGCGGCGGCGGCGCGATCGACCGATCCGCCCTGAGTAGCCCCGGCCAGACCGACGATAGCGGCCAGAGGCTTCTCGGCGCGCAGGAAGACCTCGCCCTCCAGACGCCCCTTGTCGTCGGCCGACAGGGCGGGACTGGACAGGAAGGTCTTGCTCTCGCCCGCGCCCAGTTCACCCTTCATGTCGATGAAGCGGCCGCCGGCGGCGGTCCAGGCCGACAATAGGCCCTGGGCATCGGCGCCCTTCAGGGCGCTGGCCTTCTGGACCACGGCCTCGACCTGGGCGTTCAGCTTGCCCGACTGGGTCAGGCCCTCGACCGGCCCGTGCGGGCGCCCCTCGCCATCGACCAGACGGAACAGGACGTCGACGTCGTCGGTCGGCGCGTTCGACCCCGCCACGTGCGGGCGCATGTAGAACTGGATCAGCCCCGCCTTCGACAGAGGGAAGGGCTCGGCGCCTGGCAGGGCGGTGAAGACCGGCTTGGCCAGTTCCACCACCACGTTAGGCCAGCGCTGGGTCAGGCCGTGGATGCTCATGCGAATGGTCTCGGCCCGCACCGCCGTCTTGCCCTTGGCGCCGCGCGTCACGACCAGGCCGTCCGGCGCGGCGATGACCCACTTGGTCGGATTATAGGCGTTGGCCTCGGCCACGATCTCGGGCGCGGCCACGGCATGGCCCGAGGGGGCGACGACATCGACATGCTTCATCGCCACCCGCGCGCGCAGGGGCCAGCCAGTCGTGCTGACGCCCGCATGCCTGACGGTCCAGCCCGACTGCTCCAGCCGGGCGATGCGGCCCTCCAGCTTCTTCTCGATCTGCTGGGTCAGGACAAACCACCAGCCGGTCCACAGGGCCAGGCCGACGAAGACAATGGCGAAGGGAATGATCAGCCCCTTGCGGCTGTGGCGGACAGGTTCAGCGTGGGCGTCGGTCATGGGCGCGGTTTAGCAGGCCGCGCGGCTGCTGACACGCCCTGTCAGCAGGAACGAGCCAGTCTGCCGCCCGTTCGAATCGCGCCCCGACAGGAGACAAGCCCCATGGAAACCCAACAGCTGCATCGCGGCCGACTGATCGACCATCTGCAGCTGGTGACGCCAGACTTGGAGGCCAGCCGCCGGTTCTACGGCGCCGTGCTGGAGGCGCTCGGCGTGCCGATCGGCGGCGAGGCGGAACGCTTCTTCTGGGCCGACGAACTGTTCGTCTCGGCGGTGGACAGCATCGCCGCGGCGGGCCGTCCGACCGGGCGTTGCCATCTGGCGTTTCAGGCGAAAAACCGCGCCATGGTCGAGGCCTTCCACAAGGCCGGGCTGGCGGCGGGCGGAACCGACAACGGGGCGCCGGGCGAGCGACCCTATCACCCCGGCTACTACGCCGCCTTCCTGCTGGACCCGGACGGCAACAACATCGAGGCGGTCTTCCACGGCGAGGCCGAGCGCTCGGCCGACAGCGTGGTGGTCACGTTCGAGAGTTAGGCCGTCAGATCGGCCAGCTTCGCCTCCGCTGCCCGCGCCGCCTCATCCGGCGTCAGGCCCAGCAGCAGGCCGCGCTGACCGCCGTTGATCAGGATGCGGTCGAACAGGATCGCCGTCTCGTCCATCACGGTCGGCACGATCTTTCTCTGACCGAAGGGGCTGACGCCGCCGACCTTATAGCCGGTCAGACGCTCGGCGTCGGCGGGCTTCATCATCTGCGCCGACTTGCCGCCGATGGCCGCCGCCAGCTTCTTCATGCTGACCTCACAGTCGGACGGCACGATGACGCAGACCGGTTTGCCGTCCACCAGTGTCATCAGGGTCTTGAACACCTGCTCCGGCGCCCAGCCCAGGGCCTCGGCGGCCTGCAAGCCCACGCGCGGCGCGTCGGGATCGTAGTCGTAGGGGAAGAGCTCGAACGCGACCCCGGCCCTGGTCAGGGCCACGGTCGCGAGGGTGGTCTTGGACATGGCGACAACTTCTACGCGTCACGCTCGAGTTTGTCCCGATCCTGATCCTCCCCCGTGAAACGGGGGAGGGGGACCGCGAAGCGGTGGAGGGGGCGACTACAGGCTCCGGCCCCTACTGATTTCATGCCGTCCGATCCCTGACGTCAGTTTCTAGCGTCTGCTCTCGCCCCCTCCACCATGCTGCGCATGGTCCCCCTCCCCCGCTTCGCAGGGGAGGATCGCTTCAGACCGTCTCGGGATTGAGGAAGCTCTTCGCCAGCTCCACCGCCTCGGCCAGGCCCATGCGCTGGACCTCGGTTCCAGGCGGCAGGCCCGCGAACAGGCGGGTCGGACAGGCCGCGTCCAGCATCAGGAAGACCCCCCTGTCGTCGGCGCGGCGGATCAGGCGGCCGAAGGCCTGGGCGATGCGGCCGCGCGCCAGGGCGTCGTCAGAACCCTTGCCGCCGACGCGGTCGCGCCGG
>JALAGW010000115.1 GCA_022712235.1 Brevundimonas sp.
ACAGAAGGGCGCCGGCGTCGGCGGGCAGGATGTCGGCGGGAGACAGGCGCATCTCGTGATCCTCAGCGATACTTGAACACGGGGGCGCGTTTCTCGGCGAAGGCGGCGCGGCCCTCGCGCGCGTCCTCGGTGGCGAAGCAGATGGTCTGCAGGTCGCGCTCGTATTCCACCGCCTTTTCATAGGGCATGGCGTGGGCGGCCTTCAGGTTCAGCTTGGCCGTTTCGGCGGCGATGGGCGCGCGCGAGGCGATGACCTCGGCGATGGCGCGGGCGCGGGCCAGCAGGCCGCCCGGTTCGGTCACCTCGCTGACCAGTCCCCAGCCCCTGGCCGTCTCAGCATCCACCGGATCGCCGGTCAGGATCATCAGGGCCGCATTGGAGGCGCCGATGGAATGCGACAGACCCGCCGCCATCCCGCCGCCGCCGATCCAGCCCAGCTTGATCTCGGGCGCCGCGAACTTCGCATTGGTCGAGGCGATGCGGATGTCGCAGCTCATCGCCGTCTCCAGCCCGCCGCCCAGGGCGAAGCCGTTGACCGCGGCGATGGTCGGCTTGCGGCACAGACGCACCGCGTCACAGTAGTCGCCCCGGTTCCGGAACTGCCAGGGCGTCTTGTAGTCATCCAGGGTCTTGATGTCCGACCCGGCGCAAAAGGCCTTCTCGCCCGCGCCGGTGAAGACCACGCAGCGGATGGTCTCGGAGGCGTCGCACTCGGCGATGGCCGCCTCGATGGCCTTGGCCATGTCGGGCGTGACGGCGTTCAGCTTTTGCGGTCGGTTCAGGGTGATGACGGCGACATGGCCGTCCACCTCGAACAGCAGTTCGGTGTCTTCGCTCATGGCGATCGTCCTTCAGGTTTCGGCGCCGCGCGGCCGATGCCGCACGAACAGCGCCTGCAGATGGTTCAGCACCGCGTCGGCGCCGTCGCCGGCCTCCAGTCCCTGACGCAGGCGCTGCGACACGGCGGTCTGGAAGGCGATGGCGCCGTCATGGCGCGGACGTAGGCTGGCGCCCTCCAGGGTGGCGAAGGTGTCGGCGTAGAAGCCGCCCCAACGCGCGTTGACGCTGGCGTCGCGCCAGGCGCTTTGCAGCGACGGCTGGCCCTCATGGTCGGGGATGAAGCCGCTCTGGGTCTCGGCCGACATCAGCCAGCGCAGGTGGTCCAGCAACTCCGGCGTCACGGCGCAGCGCTTCGATACGCCGATGCCGGTGCCCCCCAGCATCGAGCCGACCGGTCCGTCCGCGCTGACGCGCGGCGCGTCGGCGAAGCCCAGAACCCCGCCCGGCGCATAGTTCACATAGCCATAGACCAGCGGGCACAGGACCACGTCGTCATGCGCGCTCATGTGCTCCAGAATGCCGATCGGGTTCATCGCGGCCAGCGTCTTGGGGCTGCGCGCCGCCAGACGGGACAACAGGGTCCAGGCCTGGCGTCCGGCGTTCCGATCGACGAAGTTCTCGCCGTCAGCGACCGGCGTCGCGCCAAAGGCGGCGCAGATGGACTGGAAGCTGAGCGCGGCGTGCGGCCCGGACAGGGACATCGCCACCCCGCCCTTTTCCGAAAGGCTCGCCACAGCCTCCCACGTCGTGGGCGCCCGCTCCATGGCGTCGCGTCGCCAGGCCATGACCTGGGTCGCCGCGTCCAGCGGCAAGGCCCAGTGCCGCCCGCCATAGCGATAGGAGGACAGGCTGCGGCCCATGACCGTCGCATTCCACCCGGCGATCTCCTCGGCGCTGAACAGGTCCTCCAGCGCGATCAGACAGTCCGCCGCCACGGCCTCGCCGACATGAGGGTGGTCCAGCACCACCAGGTCATAGAGCGCGCATTGCTCGCCGATCGGACGCTCCTCGAACCCTTCCAGCGAATGGCGGTCCCAGCTCAGGGCGAAACCGTCGCGCGCTGGCTCGATCCGCGCGGCGGCGGCCTCCAGCGCGCGATAGCCGCGCGGGTGGTCCCAGGTCAGGCCGCGATAGACGGGCGTCGTCATCCCGCCCGCACCACGCCCGCCGCGATCAGGGCCTCGATCCGGGCCGGATCATGTCCCGCCTCGCCCAGGATTTCGCGCGTATGCTCGCCGACCAGGGGCGCCCCGCGCTCGATCACGGACGGCGTTTTCGAGAACCAGATCGGGAAGCCCGGCGTCTTCACCCGGCCCTCGGTCGGGTGATCGTATTCGACGAAGGTTCCGTTGTGCTTGATCTGCGGGTCTTCGACCACGTCGGCGTAGCCATAGACCGGGCCGCACCAGATGTCGTTCTCGCGGAACAGGGCCAGCCACTCTTCGCTGGTGCGGTTGACCAGGCGCCGGCGCACGCATGCGTAGATCTCGTCACGGTGGGTCCAGCTGTCGGTCTCGTCGTCCAGATCCGCGAAGAAGGGCTCCTCGATCAGACGGCCGAGGGTCTTCAGCGAGGCCATGGCGATGGAGATATAGCCGTCGCTGGTGGCGAACACCCCGTAGGGCGCGCGGATATAGCTGTGGGCGTGCGGCTCGGCCGAACGGGTCTGCGGCTTGCCGCCCACGGTGAAGACCGACATCTCCTGCATCTGGATGGTGGTGATGGCGTCCAGCATGTTGATCTGGACCAGTTGCCCCTCGCCCGTCCGCTCGCGGTGGAACAGGGCCGCCAGGGCGCCCTCGAAGGCGGTGTAGGCGGTGATGGCGTCGACCAGATACTGGCCCGCCGGCGACGGAGGCTGATCGGCCGACCCCGAGGACTTCATGGCCCCCGACATGGCCTGCTGCCGCAGGTCCTGCCCCGGATAGGTCTTGTAGGGCCCGTCCTCGCCATAGCCGGACATGGAGACATAGATCAGGCGCGGATTGATCTTCGACAGGGTCTCGTAGTCGACGCCCAGACGTGCGGCCACGCCGGGACGATAGTTCTGCAGAAAGACGTCCGCCGTCTTGACCATCTCCAGCAGCAGGGCCTTGCCCTCGGCCGCCTTCAGGTCGACGGCCAGCGACCGCTTGTTCCGGTTCAGCGACAGGAAGGAGACGTTGATCTGATTGCCGCGCGCCCCGCCGGCCGAGACATGACGCTGCCATTCGCCCGTTGTCGGCTCGACCTTGATCACATCGGCGCCCATGTCGCCCATGCGCTGGGCGGCGAAGGGGCCGGCCATGGCGATGGAGCAGTCCAGAACGCGGATTCCGCTGAGGATTCCCATTGTCTTCAATACCCTTGAAAGATCAGCTCATCACCCAGCCGCCGTTTACGTGCAGCGTCTGTCCGGTGATGAAGCCCGCCTCGTCGGCGGCGAAAAATGCGATGGCGTGGGCGATGTCGCCGACGTGGCCGCGACGCTTGACGGCCTGGCTGTCCAGCACGTGGCGGACATAGCCCTCGGGGTCAGGATGGATGGCCTCGGCATCGGTGGGAAAAGCGCCCGGCGCGATGGCGTTGACGGTGATCCCATAGGGGCCGAACTCGCGTGCCCAGGCCCGCGTCAGACCGATCAGCGCCCCCTTCGACGCCACATAGGGCGACAGGTTGGCCCACTCGCCCGAGACGGTGATGCTGGAGATGTTGATGATGCGGCCGAAACCGCGTTCGCGCATTCCCGGCAGGGCTTCCTGCACCGCCACGATCCCGGCGTCGACATTGATGCGCTGGACCGCCTGATGCTCCTCGATCGAATAGTCCTCGAACGGCCGGGACGGATAGACGGCGGCGTTGTTGATCACGACGTCGAAGCCGCCGACCTCGGCCAGCCGCGCCTTCAGCTCTGTGCGAAAGCCCTCGAGATCGGACAGGTCGGCGGTAGACACCACCAGCCGTCCGGTCGCGACCGAGGCCGCCGCATCCTGCAGGGCCGCCACCTTGGCCGGGTCGTTGTCGACCGCCACCACCGTCGCGCCGCGCTCTATCAGTTGCAGGGTCGTCTGCAGACCCAGCCCGCCGGCCGCTCCCGTATAGAGCACGACCTTGCCGTCCATATCCCGCGCCATCTCAGCGCCCCCCGATCGGCGGATAGACGCCGGACGGTTCGGGATATTCATCCTGAGGCTGCGGCTGCACGCCCTCGATACGGCGCACGGCGTCGGCCACGGCGGCGGCGTCCGGCAGGATGCGGAAGACGCTGTCGTAGCAGCGCTCCTCGCCGTGCTCCAACTGGATCAGTTCGCCCCGGTCGCGGGCGAAGTCCTTGCCCAGGACGTGATTGGTCGAGGGCTCGATGCCGAGCGCGTAATGGCCCGCGTGCAGGTTCTGCCATTCATACATGGCCGGGAACTGCGACTTCAGCGTCTCCACCTCGAAGCCGAAACCCAGCGTCTCGTTGACCAGGGCGACGTTGCCCCGGCCTTCCGCATCGGCGGCCATGTCGTGCTGCCAGACCTGTTCGTGGAAGTTCAGGATCGGCGCCGGCAGGGTGCGATAGCCAGTCCCCTGCTTGCGATAGTCCTCGCCCGCATGAGAGGCCCAGACCACGTCGCGGATCGGGGCGACATAGCGCGAGCCTTCGCCCAGCACCGGATAGCCGACATTGATGTGATAACAATACATGTGCGGCGTTCGATAGAAGCCGTGGTTGACCACCCGGTCGTGCAGGCGGATCTCGTCGGTCCCGACCCTGGCCTCGATGCGGCGGATCAGATGCAGGTCCTCGCCAAAGACCGTGGACTGCTGCACCACCCCCTCGGCCCACAGGATGCAGTCGTCGCCTTCCCAGCGCTCGCCATAGCCGGTCAGTTTCGCCGGAATGGTCCCGACCCGGCCGTGCAGGGACGAACTGACCGACTTGCGCGGGCCGTAGAAATAATGGTCCGCCGGGTCGTCATGCATGAACAGGACGTGGTCCAGGCCGCAGGTGACCATCAGCCCCGAGAAGGAGCGGAACCAGCCCAGACCGCCCTCGCCCTCGTATTCGTGCAGGCCCGGATGACGGAAGCCCGACGGCGAGTGCCAGCCCACGGCGCGACCGCCGTGCTCGCACTCAGCAATATCCATGGCCCGGTCGATCAAGACGGTGAAACGCAGGCCCGTTCCGGTGCGGAACTCCAGCTGACGTACGCCGCGTTCCACGCCGTCGCCCAGGGTCATCAATCGGACTCCCGCGAACTGGGACAGGGCGCCGGTGCGTTCAGCCAGGGCGCGACGACTCATCGTCTGGCCATATAGTCGGGTCACGGCTTGCCTCCCTGAACAGGCTCGTTATTATCATATGTATGATGTTTATAGGCGTCCCTTCGGGTCCGTCAACGCCTTCCGCGAGGTCCCGTTGAGCCAGTCCACCACACGCCGCTGCTTCGCCGTCGACCTGCATGACGACGCCGACCAGATCGCCCGCTATCGCGACTGGCACCGCGCCGGAGGCCCGCCCGCCGCCGTGACCG
>JALAGW010000116.1 GCA_022712235.1 Brevundimonas sp.
ATGTTCAGTCCGGGATGCGCCGCCAGAAGGCCGGGCAGGGCGGGGGCCAGGACGGCGCCGCCAAAGCCTTCCGAGGCGCTGATACGCACGGTGCCGGCGATCAGGTCGGGCCGCGTCACGCGCTCGGCGGCCTCCATGGCGCTTTCGGCGTCCAGCGCCGTCTCCAGCAGTTGCGCCCCCGCCGCCGTCAGCAGCAGGCCCGAGGCCGAGCGCACCACCAGGGTCGACTTCAGCGCCGTTTCCAGCCGGGCCACGCGTCGGCCCACCGTGGCCGCGTCGATGCCCAGCCTTTGCGCCGCCGTGGCCAGCGAGCCGGCCCGCGCGGCGGCGATGAAGATGCGAACGTCGTCCCAGTCGAACATTGCAGGAATGCACAGCATAGGATGCAAGATTGCAATGGGTGGTTCGGCCTCCTTCTGCTAGGCCATGATGAAACGAACAACGACATCACAGGGAAACGCCTCCATGCGCGACATTCGCCACTTCATCGACGGTGCGGCCTTCGACGGCGCATCGGGCCGTTTCGGCGACGTGTTCAACCCCAACACCGGCGAGGTTCAGGCCCGCGTCCAACTGGCGACCCCGTCGGAACTGGATCGCGCGGTCCAGGCCGCCCAGGCCGCCTTCGAGGGCTGGGCCAGCACAAACCCACAGCGCCGCGCCCGCGTCATGTTCGAGTTCAAGCGCCTGGTCGAGGCGAACATGAACGAGCTGGCCGAGCTGCTGTCCTCGGAACATGGCAAGGTCATCGCCGACTCCAAGGGCGACATCCAGCGCGGCCTTGAGGTCATCGAGTTCGCCTGCGGCATCCCCCACGCGCTGAAGGGCGAATACACTCAAGGCGCCGGCCCCGGCATCGACGTCTATTCCATGCGTCAGCCGCTGGGCGTGGTGGCGGGCATCACCCCGTTCAACTTCCCCGGCATGATCCCGATGTGGATGTTCGGCATGGCGATCGCCGCCGGCAACACCTTCATCCTGAAGCCATCCGAGCGTGATCCGTCCCTGCCGGTGCGTCTGGGCGAGCTGATGATGGAAGCCGGCGCGCCCAAGGGCGTGCTGAACGTGGTCCACGGCGACAAGGTGGCGGTCGACGCCATCCTGACCCACCCCGACATCCACGCCGTCAGCTTCGTCGGCTCGTCCGACATCGCCCACTACGTCTATCAGATGGGCGCCCAGCACGGGAAACGCGTCCAGGCCATGGGCGGCGCCAAGAACCACGGCATCGTCCTGCCCGACGCCGACATGGATCAGGTGATCAAGGACCTTACCGGCGCGGCCTATGGCTCGGCCGGCGAGCGCTGCATGGCCCTGCCGGTCGTGGTGCCGGTCGGCCAGCGCACCGCCGATGAACTGCGCGAGCGTCTGGTCTCGGAAATCCCGAACCTGCGCGTCGGCGTCTCGACCGACGCCGAGGCCCACTACGGCCCGGTCGTCACCCAGACCCACAAGGACAAGGTGCTGGGCTGGATCAACAAGGGCGTCGAGGAAGGCGCCGAGCTGGTCGTCGACGGCCGCGAGTTCAGCCTGCAGGGCCACGAGAAGGGCTTCTTCATCGGCCCGTCGCTGTTCGACCACGTCAAGCCGGAGATGGAATCCTACAAGGAAGAGATCTTCGGTCCCGTGCTGCAGATCATGCGCGCCGCCAGCTTCGAGGAGGCCCTGAGCCTGCCCAGCAAGCACCAGTACGGCAACGGCGTCGCCATCTTCACCCAGAACGGCCGCGCGGCTCGCGATTTCGCCGCCCGCGTCAACGTCGGCATGGTCGGCATCAACGTGCCGATCCCGGTGCCGGTGGCCTATCACTCGTTCGGCGGCTGGAAGCGTTCGGCCTTCGGCGACATCAACCAGCACGGCATGGAAGGCCTGCGCTTCTGGACCAAGACCAAGACCGTCACGGCCCGCTGGCCCGACAGCGCGCTGGAGCACGCCGCCAGCTCCTTCGTCATCCCGACGATGGGGTAAAGGTCTTTCCTCCCTGTTCGCGGAGCGAATGGGGAGGTGGATCGGCGGCGTAGCCGACGAGACGGAGGGGGCGACTCCACGTCGAGCGTCTGTGCCGCCCCCTCCACCACTTCGTGGTCCCCCTCCCCATTGCATGGGGAGGAGAAGCGCAGGCTTCAGCTCAGCGTATAGGGAATGACCCCCCGCTCATGGTCCGGAACCCGCAGGGTCCGGTCGATGGGCGGGAAGGCCCGTTGGGCGCAGTCAGTGCGCTCGCAGATGCGGCAGCTGACGCCCATGCGCGTGGGCGGGCCGTTCAGATCGAGGCCCGCGGCATAGACAAGCTGATCCGCATGCTCGATCTCGCAGCCGAGGCCGAGCGCATAGCGGCGGTCGGGCTCCAGATATGACCCGCCCGGTTTGGACACGCTCTTTGCGATGCAGATGTAGCGCGAACCGTCGGGCATCTCCGACAGGTTGACCAGGATGCGGTCCGGCGCGCCAAAGGCCTCGTGCACGTTCCACAGGGGGCAGGCGCCGCCGAAGCGGGCGAACTGGAAGCGGGTGGCGCTGTGCCGCTTGGTGATGTTCCCGGCCATGTCCACCCGCGCGAAATAGAAGGGCACGCCGCGCCAGCCGGGCCGCTGCAGGGTGCTGAGTCGGTGACAGACCTGCTCGAAGCTGACGTGGAAGCGGTTGCGCAGCCGGTCCACGTCGTGCCGCAGCTCACGCGCCGCCTCGAGGAAGCGGCGATAGGGCAGCAGCAAAGCGCCCGCCGCATAGTTGGCCAGACCCACCCGACAGACGTCGCGCGCGGCGGGGATGTCGAAGGCCGCGCGGTCCAGCTCGTGCTCGATCAGGTCGTGGAAACGCAGCAGCACCAGCTGGTGCGCCATCAGGAAGGAGCGCGTCGCGCCGGGCAGGCTGGCGTCGACATAGAGGATGCGCGCCGCCGGATCGAAGCGCCGCATGGCCCCGCGCCCTTCGCCGGTGGCCAGCCGCACGCCGCACAGGTCGTTGAGCGCCGCCTCCAGATCGCGCTCCGGGTGGCCGCCCGCGCCGAGGCCCAGCTGCTCGGCCAGCGCCTCCGCCGCCTTATCCAGAATGTCGATGTAGTTGTCGCGATCGTGGATGAAGTCGCGCACGGCCTCATACGGCAGGGTGGGGGTCTGGGCGGGGGACCCTTGCGCCCGCTCGTCGCGGCCCAGGGTCTCGTTCAGGGTCTTCAGCCGCTCGTCGAGGCGGCGATAATCCTGATGCAGGGCCAGGAACTGTCGCGCCAGCCGCGGCGTGGTCGTCACCGCCTGCTTCAGCTCGACGGGCGAGGGCGCCTCGGCGTGACCGGCCACGTCGGTGACGGCCTCGCGCAGGTCGGCGATCAGGCGGGCGTCGCCGTCCAGGTCGAACAGGCTGGCGTCCACGTCGAAGGCCCGCGTCAGGGCGATCAGAACCCGCGCCGTCGCCGGGCGTTGATTGGTCTCGATCTGCGACAGGTAGCTGGGCGACAGGGCCAGCCGCCCGGCGCAGGCTTCCAGCGTCCAGCCGCGCGCCTCGCGCAGCTTGCGCACCTTGGCCCCGAGATAGAGTTTTTCCGCCATCGCAACTTTGCAAAACAGCCCGTCGACCTTGGCAGGCTTACGCACTTACGCCCCTTTTGCAAAGTTGCGATTGCCTTTTTGCAACGAAGCGGCTTGGTGATCACCAAAGATTTCAGGGAGTCGCCCAAACCATGAGCCAGGCCATCCTCGAGGAACTCGAGCGCCGTCGCGCCGCCGCCAAACTGGGCGGTGGTCAGAAGCGCAGCGAGAGCCAGCACGCCAAGGGCAAGCTGACCGCGCGCGAACGGATCGAAGTCCTGTTGGACGAAGGCAGCTTCGAAGAGACGGACATGTTCGTGGAGCACCGCAGTCACGACTTCGGCATGGACCAGCAGCGCATCCCCGGCGACGGCGTCGTCACCGGGCGCGGCACCATCGGCGGCCGTCTGGTCTATGTCTTCTCGAAGGACTTCACCGTCTTCGGCGGCTCCCTGTCGGGCGCCCACGCGGCCAAGATCGTCAAGATTCAGAAGATGGCCCTGACGGCCGGCGCCCCCATCATCGGCCTGTTCGACGCGGGCGGCGCCCGTATTCAGGAAGGCGTGGAGAGCCTGGCCGGTTACGCCGACATCTTCCTGCAGAACACGCTCGCCAGCGGCGTCATCCCGCAGATCTCGGTCATCATGGGCCCGTGCGCGGGCGGCGACGTCTATTCGCCCGCCATCACCGACTTCATCTTCATGGTGAAGGACACGTCCTACATGTACGTGACCGGCCCGGACGTGGTGAAGACCGTGACCAACGAGGTCGTCAGCCACGAGGACCTGGGCGGCGCCCGCGTTCACGCCGGCAAGTCGGGGGTCGCCGACGGCGCCTTCGAGAACGATCTGGAGGCCCTGTCTGAGGTCCGCCGCCTGATCGGCTTCCTGCCCCTGTCGAACCGTGAAAAGCCCCCGGTTCGCGACAGCTATGACGAGGCGGATCGCGACGAGGCCTCGCTGGACACCCTGGTCCCGACCAATCCGAACCAGCCTTACGACATGAAGGAGCTGATCCTGAAGACGGTCGACGAGGCTGACTTCTTCGAGATCGGCGCCGACTTCGCCAAGAACATCGTCTGCGGCCTCGGCCGCCTCGACGGCCAGACCGTCGGCATCGTCGCCAACCAGCCCCAGGTGCTGGCGGGGGTTCTGGACATTGACAGCAGCCGCAAGGCCGCGCGCTTCGTCCGCTTCTGCGATGCCTTCCACATCCCGCTGGTGACCCTGGTGGACGTGCCGGGCTTCATGCCGGGCACCAAGCAGGAGTACGGCGCCCTGATCAAGCACGGCGCCAAGCTGCTGTTCGCCTATGCCGAGGCCACCGTGCCCAAGCTGACGGTCATCACGCGCAAGGCCTATGGCGGCGCCTATGACGTCATGAGCTCCAAGCACCTGCGCGGCGACGTCAACTACGCCTGGCCTACCGCCGAGATCGCGGTCATGGGCGCCAAGGGCGCGGTCGAGATCATCTTCCGCAAGGAGGCCGGCGATCCCGAAGCCCTGGCGGCGCGCGAGGCCGAATACAAGGAACGCTTCGCCAACCCCTTCGTGGCGGCGGGCCTCGGCTACATCGACGACGTCATCATGCCCCACGGCACCCGCCGTCGCCTGATCAAGGCCCTGAAGACGCTGAAGAACAAGACCCAGGAAAATCCCTGGAAGAAGCACGACAACATCCCCCTGTAAGGCCCAGAAATGTTCAAGAAAATTCTGATCGCCAACCGGGGCGAGATCGCGGTTCGCATCATCAAGACCTGCCGCAAGATGGGCATCAAGACGGTGCTCGTTTACTCGGACGCCGACGCCGGTTCGCTGGCCTGCGAGATGGCCGACGAGACCATCCACATCGGGCCGTCGCCCGCCGCCCAGTCCTATCTGATCCAGGACAAGATCGTCGACGCGGTGCGCCAGTCGGGCGCCGAGGCGGTTCACCCCGGCTTTGGCTTCCTGTCGGAAAATCCGGTCTTCGCGCGTCGTCTGGAGGCCGAGGGCATCACCTTCATCGGCCCGAACCCGCACGCCATCGAGGCCATGGGCGACAAGATCACGTCCAAGAAGTCCGCGGCTGAGGCGGGCGTCTCGACCGTGCCGGGCCACATGGGCCTGATTGAATCGACCGAAGAGGCGGTGAAGATCGCGGGCGAGATCGGCTATCCGGTCATGATCAAGGCCAGCGCCGGCGGCGGCGGCAAGGGCATCCGCGTCGCCCATTCCGACGCCGACATGGCCGAGGGCGTCGCTGCGGTGAAGGCCGAGGCCCTGACGGCCGTTGGCGACGACCGCGTCTTCCTCGAGAAGTTCATCGTCAATCCGCGCCACATCGAGATCCAGGTGCTGGGCGACAAGCACGGCAACATCGTCTCGCTGTTCGACCGCGAATGCTCGATCCAGCGTCGCAACCAGAAGGTCATCGAAGAGGCGCCGTCGCCCCTGCTGGACGACGCGACGCGCAAGGCCATGGGCGATCAGGCCGTGGCTCTGGCCCGCGCCGTGAACTACGACAGCGCCGGCACGGTCGAGTTCGTGGCAGGGCAAGACCGCAGCTTCTACTTCCTGGAAATGAACACCCGTCTGCAGGTCGAGCACCCGGTGACGGAGCTGATCACCGGCGTCGATCTGGTCGAACAGATGATCCGTTCGGCGGCGGGCGAGACCATGGGCTTCAAGCAGGAAGACCTGTCGATCAACGGCTGGGCCATCGAGAGCCGCATCTACGCCGAGGACCCCTATCGCGGCTTCCTGCCGTCGATCGGCCGTCTGGTGCGCTATGAGCAGCCCGAAGAGGGCGAACACTCCAGCGCTTTGGGCGACTACACGGTCCGCAACGATTCCGGCGTCCGCGAGGGCGACGAGATCAGCATGTTCTACGACCCCATGATCGCCAAGCTGTGCGCCTGGGGCGAGACGCGCGACGCCGCCGTCGAGGGCATGGCCCGTGCGCTGGAGGATACCCACCTGTCGGGTCTGGGCCACAACGTGCCCTTCCTGTCGGCGGTGATGGATCAGGAGCGGTTCAAGTCCGGCCAGCTGTCGACCAGCTACATCAAGGACGAGTTCCCCGAGGGCTTCCGCGGTCTGGAACCCAGCGAGGCGCAGAAGGACATCTTCATCACCGTGGCCGCGGCGATGAACGAGGTTCTGGCCGAGCAGGCCGGCGATCCGTCGGAACGCACCGACTGGACCGTCCTGATCGACCGCGAGGCCCACGATGTGTCGCTGTCCTATGACGAGGCCGAGGATCTGGTCATCTCGCTGGACGAGCGCGACCTGACCCTGTCGGAAATCGACTGGCGTCCGGGTCTGGCTCAGTTCCGCGCCGTGCTAGACGACGAGCCCTTCACCGCCGAGGTCAAGCGCGCGCCGGACGGCTTCGACATCCGCCACCGGGCGGCGAAAGCTCGCGTTCGCGTCCTGACGCCGCGCGCCGCCGAGATGTATCAGCGCCTGCCTGAAAAGGTCGCCGCCGACACCTCGAAACTGGTGCTGTCGCCCATGCCGGGTCTGGTCGTCGACATCCCCGTAAGCGTGGGACAAGAGGTCAAGTCGGGCGAGACCGTCGCCATCATCGAAGCCATGAAGATGCAGAACATCCTCAAGGCCGAGCGTGACGGCGTGGTGAAGGCGGTCGGCGCCAAGGCCGGCGATCCGGTCGCCGCCGACGACGTGCTGGTGGAGTTTGCGTAAATGACGACCTTTCCCACGCCGACGCCGCTGGAATGGCGGGAACAGGCCGAGAAGGCGCTGAAGGGGCGGGCGATCGAAAGCCTGCTGCACCTCGACGCCGACGGCCTGATCATCCGGCCGCTCTACGCCGACGCAACCGGGGTGCAGGCGCTGCGCGCGCCGCGCACCACGGACGCCGAGGGGCGGGCGTGGGACCTGCGCACTCTGGTCGAGGGCGACGAGGCGGCGGCGATCAAGGCCGCCGTCCTGACCGACCTTGAAAACGGCGCCGCCTCGGTGGTGCTGAAGGGCGCGTTCACGACCGACGAGGCGGCGCTGGCCGCCGCGCTCGACGGCGTGGCTCTGGAACTGGCGCCGGTGGCGCTGGACGCGGGCCTTGACGGGGTGAAGGCCGCCGAGGCCCTGTCGGCCGTGGCCAAGGGCTCGCCCCGCGCCCAGCTGCAATTCCACCTCGACCCCATCTCGGCCTATGCCGAGACCGCTGAAGGCGACATCGACGCCGCCGTGACCGAGGCTGCCGAGGTCGCCGCGCGTCTGGCCCCGACCTATCCCGAGGCCAGGCTCTTCCTCGCCTCGGGCCGCGTGGTGCACGAGGCGGGCGGCTCGGCGGGGCAGGAACTGGCCTTCGCCGCCGCCAGCGCCGTCGCCTACGTCAAGGCCGCCGTTCTGGCCGGTCTGACGACCGAACAGGCGCTGAAGGGCGTGGTTCTGGGCGTCTCGGTCGACGCTGAGTATTTCGACGCCTTGGCCAAGGTCCGGGCCATGCGCCTGATCTGGGCCAGCGTCAGCAAGGCCTTCGGCCGTGAAACCCCGGCCGTCATCGAGGCGCGCTCGTCGCGGCGGATGCTGTCGGCGCGCGATCCCTGGCCCAACCTGCTGCGCCTGACCGCCGCCGGGTTCGCCGGGGCTGTCGGCGGCGCCGACGTGGTGGTGCTGGACGGCTTTACCCGCGCCGAGGGCCGTCCCGACGCCTTCGCCCGCCGTCAGGCCCGCAACACCCAGCTGGTGCTGATGGAAGAGGCCAATCTGGGCCGGGTCGACGATCCCGCCGCCGGCTCCTGGTTCCTGGACAGCCGCACCCGCGATCTGGCCGAGGCCGGCTGGAAGGCGTTTCAGTCGATCGAAGCCGAAGGCGGCGTGGTCGACGCCCTGAAACACCACCTGATCCAGCCGCGCGTCGAACGCGCGCGCGGTCAGCTGGAAGCCGCGCTGAAGGACGGCGCCCGCCACATGGTCGGCGTCACCAAATACATCGATCCCGATCCGCGCCCCGCGCCGGTCGAGGCTGCCGATCCCGTTGATGCGCCGCTGCGCCACGGCGCCCTGACCCCTGTGCGGTTCGCAGCGCCCTTTGAAGTTGCGTCCGAGGAGGCCGCCCAATGAGCTTCCCCGATTTCTCCAAGGTCGACCTCGACCTGACCGCCACCGGCGCCGGTCCTGCGCGCGATCCCTGGCTGACGCCCGAGGGTCTGACGGTGGAAACCGCCTATGGTCCCGAGGCGCTGGAAGGCCTCGACGCCATCCACGGCCTGCCGGGCTTTGCGCCCTATATGCGCGGGCCCTATCCGACCATGTACGCGGGCAATCCGTGGACGATCCGCCAGTACGCGGGCTTCTCGACCGCCGAGGAATCCAACGCCTTCTATCGCCGCAACCTGGCGGCGGGTCAGAAGGGCCTGTCGATCGCCTTCGACCTGGCCACCCACCGGGGCTATGACAGCGACCACCCGCGGGTGAAGGGCGATGTCGGCATGGCCGGCGTGGCCATCGACAGCATTCTGGACATGCGGACCCTGTTCGACGGCATTCCGCTGGATCAGATGTCGGTGTCCATGACCATGAACGGCGCCGTCCTGCCGATCCTGGCCCTCTATGTCGTCGCGGCCGAAGAACAGGGCGTGCCGCACGCGGCCCTGACCGGAACCATTCAGAACGACATTCTGAAGGAGTTCATGGTCCGCAACACCTACATCTATCCGCCCGAACCCTCGATGCGGATCATCTCGGACATCTTCGCCTGGACCGCGCAGGAGACGCCGAAGTTCAACTCCATCTCCATCTCCGGCTATCACATGCAGGAGGCCGGGGCCTCGGCCGAGATCGAGCTGGCCTACACGCTGTCGGACGGTTTGGAATACATCAAGGCCGGCGTCGATGCGGGCATGGACGTGGACCGCTTCGCGCCGCGCCTGTCCTTCTTCTGGGCCATCGGCATGAACTACTTCATGGAGGTGGCCAAGATGCGGGCCGGCCGCCTGCTGTGGGCCGAAAAGGTCGCCGAGAAGTTCTCGCCCAAGGACCAGCGGTCCCTGTCGCTGCGCACCCACTGCCAGACCTCGGGCTGGTCGCTGGCCGCGCAGGACGTGTTCAACAATGTCTCGCGCACCATGGTCGAGGCCATGGCGGCGGCGGGCGGTCAGACCCAGAGCCTGCACACCAACGCCCTGGACGAAGCGCTTGCCCTGCCGACCGACTTTTCGGCCCGGATCGCGCGCAACACCCAGATCCTGCTGCAGATGGAGACGGGCCTGACCCGCACCATCGACCCCTGGGGCGGCAGCTACTACGTCGAGCGCCTGACCCATGATCTGGCTGCGCGCGCCCGCGCCCTGATGGACGAGGTCGAGGCGGCGGGCGGCATGGCCAAGGCCATCGAGGCCGGCATTCCCAAGCTGCGCATCGAAGAGGCGGCCGCCAAGACTCAGGCCCGCATCGACACCGGCAAGCAGACGGTGGTCGGCGTGAACCGCTATCTGAACGATACGCCCGACGACATTCCGATGCTGAAGGTCGACAACGCGGCCGTTCTGGCCGCCCAGATCGACAAGCTGAAGACGCTGCGCGCCGAGCGCGATCAGGCCGCGCCCGACGCCGCGCTGGAGGCCCTGACCGCCGGGGCGCGCGGCGACGCCAATCTGCTGGAGCTGGCGGTGCAGGCCGCCCGCGCCAAGGCCACGGTGGGCGAGATCTCCGACGCGCTGGAGGCTGCGTTTGGTCGCCACGTCGCCACGGTGAAGACCGTCTCGGGCGTCTATGGCAAGGAGGCGGGCAATGATCCCAAGGTCGCCCGCGCCCGCGACATGGTCGCGACCTTTGTCGAGAACGACGGCGGCCCGCCGCGCATCCTGATCGCCAAGCTGGGTCAGGACGGTCACGACCGGGGCCAGAAGGTGGTCGCCACCGGCTATGGCGACATCGGCTTCGACGTCACCGCCGGTTCGCTGTTCCAGACGCCCGCCGAGGCTGCGCGCGACGCGGTCGAGAAGAACGTCCATGCGGTCGGCGCCTCGTCGCTGGCGGCCGGACATCTGACGCTCGTGCCCGAACTGCGCGCCGAACTGGCCAGGCTGGGCCGTGAGGACATCATGATCGTGGTCGGCGGCGTCATCCCGCCCTCGGACGTGCAGCCCCTGCTCGATATGGGCGCGGCCGCCGTCTATCCGCCCGGCTCGGTGATCGCCGACACGGCGGCGGACCTGATTGAAAAGCTGAACCTGCGTCTGGGCTATGCCCAGCCCGCGCCGGCGGAGAAGAAGTCATGATCAGCAATCTGAACCACGTCGGCGTCGCCACGCCCTCGATCGCGGACTCGATCAAACTGTATCGCGACATCCTCGGCGCGACCAAGATCGGGGAGCCGTTCGATCTGCCGGCCCAGGGGGTGAAGGTCTGCTTCATCGACACGCCGACGGCCCAGATCGAACTGATCGAGCCCTATGACGAGACCAGCCCCATCACCGGCTTCCTGGCCAAGAACCCCAAGGGCGGCCAGCATCACGTCTGCTTCGAGGTGGCCGACATCCACGCCGCCATCGCCCAGATGCGCGCCAAGGGCGTGACCATCCTGGGCACGGGCGAGCCCCGCATCGGCGCCCACGGCACGCCGGTCGTCTTCCTGCACCCCAGGGAGATGGGCGGCGTCCTGATCGAGCTGATGGAAACGCCCAAAGAGGCGCACTGAAGTCAAAAGGCCCGGTCGCTGACCGGGCCTTTTTCTTGTCGAGCTTGAACCATCCTCGCCGTCATCCTCGGACTTGATCCGAGACGAGCGCGTCCCTACGCCCGGCCCTCGGGTCAAGCCCGAGGGTGACGAAGCAGGGGGTCAGAACAGAATCTTGCGGAAGCTGATCCGGAAGGTCCGGCCCAACGGGTCCAGGTAGTCGGGCTGATAGGCCTGAGGCGTTTCGCCCAGGCCGTTCCGCACGTCCATCTTCTGATCGAACAGGTTTTCGACCCCGACGCTGACGCGGGCGCCCTTCAGCCACGGATATTTCGCCACCCAGGTCTGACGCGACGACAGGTCGGCGAACAGGTTCAGGTTCACCGTCGTCAGGTCCGAGAAGGTCAGGTCGCTGGCGTCGTCGCCGCCGTTGATCCGGGTGGACTCCTTCCAGTTGGCGTTCAGGAAGCCGCCCATGCCGCTCTTGAACAGGCCCATCTGGAGCTGGACCTCGTTGCGCGACTGACCGCCGCGCGAGCCCGTGGCGGCGCCGTCCAGCAGGTCCAGAACCGGCAGGCCGTCGCGGATCGTGATCTCATCCTGGATGCGGTAGGTGTGGTAGAGCGAGACGTTGAAGCGGCCCTGGCCGGGTTGCATCGTCGGGCCGCGCCCGCCGCGACCCCCGCCGCCCATCTGCATCCGCACGCCGCCGCCGGGCGGAGGACCGCCCGCACCGCCGCCCGGAGGCCGGCCGCCTTCGACGCGCATGCCGCCGCCGCCCGGACCGCGCTGACCCATCCGCGCCGCCGCTGCCGGATCGGGCTTGCCGAACGGGGTCGAGAAGTTCAGGCCCCAGCGGATTTCCTGCTGCTCGGCCTTCTGGAAGTTCAGCGGCCGGGCGTCGATCGACAGCAGGTTGCCGTCCAGATCCCGCGTGAAGCGCTCGGGCAGGGCCGCTTCCAGTTCAGGCGTGATGGTCGGGAAGGCGGCGATGGACCCTTCGACCTCGGTGCGGCTGTAGTTGGCGGTCAGGCGCAGGTCCTTGTCCTTCAGCGGCGTGAAGTTGAAGCCCAGCTTCAGGATGCGCTTGGTTTCCTCGGACAGGCCGGCGTTGCCGCCCTCGATGCGGGTGATGTTGACCGACTGGCCGGTGGCGAAATCATAGACCGGCACATTGGGGGTCGAGATGGTCGGATCGTTCAGCTGCGACATCGACGGGGCGTTCTGCTCGTCGCTCCAGCTGACGTTGAAGTTGATGGGGCTCCACGGCGACCAGTTCAGCCCCAGGGTGTAGGATGACAGCCCGCCGAAGTCGGACAGGTCCTGATAGGCCAGGTTCAGGTTGGCTGACAGGTCGCCCAGCACGCCCAGGACCTCGCGGTCGCGGCTGGCGATCGGCAGGTTGAAATTGCCCGAGGCGCTGGTCCGGTCGCGCGACAGCGAACGCTCCGAGAAGACGCCCGAGCGCACGCTTTCGGAATCCAGGGT
Organism: Brevundimonas sp.; assembly: GCA_022712235.1. Taxonomy (GTDB): domain Bacteria; phylum Pseudomonadota; class Alphaproteobacteria; order Caulobacterales; family Caulobacteraceae; genus Brevundimonas. The sequence goes on from JALAGW010000116.1 coordinate 12,639, forward strand.
CTGGGTGTCGAAGCCGACCTTGAAGGTCGAGGCCAGGGCGCCCGCCGGGCCTTCCCAGGCGTTCCCGTTGATGACGGCTTCGAGGTTGCCGCTGCTGGACACGGACCGGGCGGTGTCGAAGGGCAGGCGCGGCAGCAGATCGCTGTCGCCGAACGGGGCGATCAGGCCCGCCGTCACGCCCGCCTGCAGGGCGTCCTGGTCCAGTCCGCGTCCGGTGCGGGTCTTGGTCTCGGTGCGGTCATAGCCGCCCGTCAGCGTCCAGCGCCAATCGCCCAGATAGCCGTCCATCAGGGCGCCGACCTTGCCTTCCAGGGTGTCGGTGGTGCGCGACAGGGCGTCCGGCGCGTTCAGATACAGTTGTTCAGAGATGCTGGACGGCGGCAGGGCCAGTTGGACGCTCGGCAGGCCCTGCCAGGACAGCCGCGAAGTGTCCTCCAGGCTGGCGCTCAGCGTCAGGGCGGTGGTGTCGTTCAGATCGCGCACCACCGAGCCGGCGACCGACGCCTGCTCCTGCTTGGCCAGCAGGGTGCGGTAGTCGGCGGGATCGCCGTCCTCTCGCCGGATGTCGCGCTCGGTCTCGAACAGAGGGGTGTCGTTCTCGTATTCCAGATCCAGGGTCGTGCGCTGCTTGCCGGCGATGCGCAGGATGTTACTTTCCAGATCGCTGACCGTGCGGCCGCCTTCGTCCGGACGGCGGACGCTGGCCTGCATGGTCAGGGAGCGGAAATTAGCCTTGAGGACGAAGTTCACCACCCGCTGGTCGGCGCTGTAGCCGTAGGAGAGGGCGGTTTCCTCGGGCAGGATCTCGGTGCGCTCGATGGCCTCGGGCGGGATGCCGCGGATTTCCTGGAAGCCCGAAATGCGCCGTCCGTTGACTAGGAAGACCGGCGAGCCGCCGCGCGAGCTGCGCGTCACCGGCTCCAGCAGGGTCATCAACTCCTGAATGCTGCTGGCGCCATAGGCCTTCAGCTGTTCCTCATCCAGCACCAGCTCGGGCTCATAATCGCCCAGCGCCGCGCCCCGGCGCTTGGTCGAAACGGCCTGGATCTCGCCCAGGTCATAGGCTTCCTGGTCGTCGATGGCCGGGACGGCCGGGGTCTGGGTCTGCGGAGCCGCGACGGGCGCTGTCGTCGCCGTGTCCGCATTGGGATCGAGCGAGGCAAGAGCAAGAAGCAGAACGACGGGCGACATGGGGAGTCCTGGCTAGACCGAAAGCTTAGGGCGTCGATCTGCTTGGAGACTGATGGTCGCCGAAAAATGACGCCCAGGCCTCTGTCAGATTAACAGCCTGTAATGACGCGCAAATGTCACAGCAGGCTCGACAGTGATCTAACGAACGAAGGGGCGGCGTCCGTCGCACGCCGCCCCTTCTTTTTTAGACTTCGATGAAATCAGAAGCGGGCGCGGACCCCCACCACGAGGTTGCGGCCGCGTTGCGGCGCGGTCTCGGCCAGGAAGGAGGCGTGGTTCAGCGCCAACTCGTCCAGCAGGTTGGTCCCGCGCAGGAAGACCTGCGACTTCACCCCGGCCAGCTCGACATCATAGGCCACGGTGGCGTTGACCATGTTGTAGCCCGGCGTCTCGCTTTCGAAGGCGGCGATGTCGTTCTGCTTGAAGGTGCGGCTGTATTCGACGTCGCCCGACCAGGGCCCTGCGAAGGCCTCGGCGCGGACGCCGACGCGGGCGGCGGGGATACGGGGCAGGTTGCCGCCGTCGCCCTTCAGCTCGCCGCGCACATAGTCGCCGAACACCGTGGCTGACAGCCAGGGCGTCAGCTGCTGGCGCACCTCGCCCTCGATCCCGGTGAAGGTCGCGTCGGCTTGACTGTACTGGATCAGGCGGAAGTCCTCGAACTGGTCCAGGGTCCGGGCGAAGATGTAGTCGTCGTAGACGTAGTGATAGGCGCTGACCGAGGCCGTGGTGGAGCCCGCCGTCTTGCGCAGGGTCAGCTCCAGGGCGTTGGCTGTTTCGACATCCAGACCGCTGTCACCCATCTCATAGGTGTTGGTCGCCAGGTGGACGCCGTCGGCATAGAGTTCCTGCGCCGAGGGCGCGCGCTGCGAGCGCGACAGCGACACCGCGCCGGTCCAGCCGGGCATGAAGTGCCAGACCGCCGAGCCCGAGATCGAGAAGGGCTTGTGCTCCGTATCGGCCAGACCGAGGGCCGAGGCCTCCTGCCATTCCTGACGCAGGGCGCCCTCGAAATGCCAGTCGCCCAGTTCGTACTCCTCCATCACGAACAGGCCGGTGTTCTTGGTCGTGCTGGGGGCCAGGAAGCTCTCCTCGCCCACGGCGGCGAAGTCGCTCTTGCTCAGTTGAAGGCCGACCACGCCCTTGAACCCGGCGATCTCGCGATGCTGGGCCTCGATCCGGCCATCATAGCCCTCGTTGGTGAAGGTGGTCGAGACGACGCCTTCCTCCAGTTCCTGATGCTGATAGTCAGTGTAGCCCGCACGCAGGCGGACGTTCTCGATACCGGGCAGGGGATCGCGCAGTTCACCGCGCAGGTCGAAGCGGCGGCTCTTCAGCCGGACCTCGGGCACGCCGTGGTCGTGATCGTGTTCCTCGCCCTCTTCGTGATCGTGGTCGTCGTGGTCATGATCGTCGTGACCGCCGCAATGCAGGTGGTCGCCGTGCGGGTGGCAGCCCTCGTATTCATGGGTGTGACCGGCCAGTCCATAGCGGCTGGTCTGTTCGGTATAGGCCGCGCCCAGATAGCCGCGCGATCCGATGTATGAGGCGCCGAGCGTCGCGGTCGAGGTCTCGTTGTAGGAACCGTCCAGACGCGGTTCGTCCCAGTCAGGCACCTTGTAATCGTCGGCCTTGCGCGCGGCCGCCTCGACGCGGACGGCGAAGTTTCCGGCGCCGACCGTCATGCCGACCACGCCCGCTTCTTCGTTGTCGACCGAGCCGCGACGGTATTCGGCCACGCCTTCGCCGCCGTTGGCCGGGACGCGGGTCGGGATCTTCTTGTCCAGAAGGTTGACCGCCCCGCCGATGGCGCCGCCGCCATAGAGAAGGGCCGAGGGGCCGCGCAGGATCTCGATGCCCTCCAGCAGCAGGGGCTCGCCCGAGATGGCGTGGTCGGGTGAGACTTCGGACGCGTCCATCAGGCCCGCGCCTTCGCTCAGCACCTTGACGCGCGGGGCGGCCTGACCGCGCACCACCGGACGGCTGGCGCCGCCGCCGAAGGTGTCGGAATTGACGCCGGGAATGCCGCTGAGGGTGTCGCCCAGGGTCGACTGACGGCGGTGCACCAGGTCGTCGCCGCTCAGCAGGGCGACGTGCGAGCCCACGTCGTCGCCGGCGCGGCCCAGGGGCAGGGCGCGCACCACGACGTCGGCGATCTCGGTCGGCTCGTCCTGTTGCGCCGTCTGGATCACGTCGTCGGCGGCGAAGGCGGAAGTCGAAAGGGCGGCGGCCCCGGCAGCGGTCAGCAGGAAGGTTTGAAGTCGCAAGGCAC
>JALAGW010000117.1 GCA_022712235.1 Brevundimonas sp.
CTTGAACGACTTCCGCTTCAAAAGATGGCCGGGCTCATTCTCCTGCAGCGACCGCAGCATCGAGCAGAGCGTGGTCTTGCCTCGACCATTGCCGGCGTAGAAGAGCGTGTATTTCCCGTACTCGCCGCCGGTAATAGCTCCGGTGCGGAAACGACCAACCGTTTTGATGCCAACGATCTTCCTCAAGAACATGTCGTTCCCCAAAGCCAAGCTTCGCCGATCCTAGCAGAGAATTACGTCACACTCTCTGGTTGATGGTGATCGGCTCGCTTTCCGCGGCTAGGGGGAATGCCCTTGGCTCGTGTGCAGCCATATCAAGGCGTCCCTCACGCCAATCTTCCGAATTTCCAAGATGCGTCCAAACTGGCCGACGCAACGTCCGGAAGCCGGCCAGCTACCAACGTCCGGTCCTGGCGCGTTCCAGCCGCTCTCGCAGGTCAGGCCGCTGAAATGTGCGTGAGTTTGTCGGGATTGCGGACGATGTAGATCGCGCGAATCCGTCCTTGTTCGACATCGAGCGCGGTGGTCTGGAGACGGCCGTCGGGATTGTAGCTGATGTAACCCGGCAAGCCGTCGATGATGGCGGTTCGGACGAGGATCGGCCGATGCGCGTCCTTGCCGGAGACGTGCGCGAACAGCCGAATGGCGTGCTCGGCGCCGCGGATGATGTTGCGGAACGCCGAAACCTTTCCCCCGCCGTCGGCGTGGATCTCGACGTCCTGGGCCAGCAGTTCCGCCAAGGCAGTCGTGTCCCCGCCGTGCGCGGCCTCGAAGAAGGCGCGGGCGATCCGATCGGCCTCGGCTGCGTCGAGTGCATAGCGGATACGCTCCGATTTCACGTTTCTGCGGGCGCGGGACGCCAACTGCCGGACGGCTGCCGGCTCGCGGTCCAGCGTCACGGCGACGTCCTTTAGGGGCACCTCGAAGATGTCGTGCAGGAGGAAGGCCGCGCGCTCGAGCGGCGAGAGGCGTTCCATCGCCAGCATCAGGGTCACCGTGACGTCATCGGCGATCGTCTCTATCGGATCGGCGGCGCCGACCAGAGGGTCGGGTAGCCACGGTCCCACGTAGGTTTCCCGTCGCGCCTTGGCGGACTTAAGCCGGTCGAGGCACAGGCGGGTGACGATGCGGGTGAGATAGGCGCCCGGCGTATCGACGCTGATGTCGACGCCCGTCCAACGCAACCATCCGTCCTGGACGACGTCTTCTGCCTCGCTGAACGAGCCGAGCATTCGGTAGGCGAGTCGAAGCAGGCGGGGCCTCTCCGACTCGAAGGCTTCCGTTTTCAGGTCTGTTTGCGTCATCGCACAGCAATCCCGGTGGACATCGAATAGATGACGAGGGAGCCGTCCGCAATGTGACAGGCTGATGTGAGATCGGCCGATGTCACATTCCGCCATGGCGCCTCGTCATGTCGGTACGGCGCCGATGCACGGCGAACGCAGACGGAGACCTCCCCATGACCACCCCTAACCGCTTGACCTGGCATACGGTCGCTCCGGAAGGCGCGAAAGCCCTCTACGGCGTCCATCATTACATTATGACCGGCGCCAATCTGCCCGAAGAACTCATTCATCTCGTCTTCTTGCGGGTGTCGCAGATCAATGGCTGCGCGCATTGCATCGACCTGCACACCCGCGACCTTCTGAAGACCATGTCCATCGACAAGGTGACCCTGGTCCCCGTGTGGGAGGAGGTCCCACACCTGTTCCCCGAGACCTATCGGGCGGCGCTGGCCTGGGCCGAAGAGGTGACCCGGGTCAGCGAGACCCATGCATCGGACGAGGCCTATGCGGCGGCCGCCGCGGTCTTCGAGCCGAAGGATTTGGTGGATCTCACGATCGCCATCGCCGCCATGAACGCGTTCAACCGGCTGGGCGCGCCCTTCCGCCTGCCGGTGAAGGCGCAACCCTGATTGCCGGTGCGGCGCCTCCGCAAGGGGCGCCGCGCTGTCGCCCCGTCGACGCGGAGCGCTGAAGCCGCGTTGGGTGGCCGGCGCTCTTCGGCCTTATCCGAACCTATATCTCAAGTTCCGTGAGGTCCTCCGAGAGGGACCAAAGCCTTTCTGATAGGGCTGGATCGCAGGCCCAGGCCGCCACACCCTTGCGCCCTTGTTCACCGGTGTTGATTGGGGCGATATCGCAATCCTCGCAGTAGACCCCGCCTTGTCCTTCCAGCGCGGCGCTGGTCGCGCACCACAGGCTGGTGGCGGCGCCCTGGTCGACCGTCTTCATGCCTCGCGACGGATCGATGATCGGGCGACCTTCAGGGTCGAGGGCGTCGAAGCCGGCGATCTCCTCCGCGGAGAGGTGGCGCGCCAGCTGGGTCAGGATCTGCCCGGGATGGAGCGAAAACGCCCGCACCCCATGCGCCGCGCCGCGTGCATCCAGCGCGATCGCGAACAGCGCATTGGCCGTCTTGGACTGCCCGTAGGCAATCCATTTGTCGTAGGGACGTCGCCGGAAATCGACGTCGTCGAAGTCTATCCCGGCGATCTGATGCCCGCGCGAGGATACGGAAACGACCCGCCCGCCTTCGGCCCTCAGCAGGGGCCAGAGGCCGCACGTGAGGCGGTAATGGCCGAGGTGATTGGTGGCGAACTGGCCTTCATGGCCGTCCCCGTCGCGGAACAGCGGAGAGGCCATCACGCCTGCGCTGTTGATCAGGATGGAGATCGAGGTTGTTCGGTCGCGCAGACGGGCGGCGAAGGCGGCGACGGAAGCGGGGGATGTGAGATCCATCGCCTCGACCTCCACGCCGGCCACGCCCGCAAGTGCGGCTTCGGCTCGCTCTCGGTCCCGCGCGGGCACGATCACTTTGGCGCCGGCGGCCGCGAGGCTCTTCGCCGTTACGAGCCCGATGCCGGAGTAGCCGCCGGTGACCACCGCTACGCGACCGGTCAGGTCTACGTCCTGCATGACCTCGTCGGCCGTGCTGGCGGCGGTGAACAGAGACTCGATCGGCTGCTGGGGCGTGGTCAGATCTTTCCTTTGGTCAACCGGAACACTCTGCTATCAACGCCGGATGAAACAGACTTCAGAGTCCGGATTTCTGTCGTGATCATCCAGAATGCGCCGACCGATCCGCTTTCCGATGTTTTGACCGGAGCCGGTTTCAACGCCGCCTGTTCCGTACGGCTGACGGCGGGCGGCGATTGGGCGCTCCGGTTTCGCCCCATCGCGCTGAAGTTCAACGCGGTGCTTCATGGCGGCTGCTGGCTCACCCCGGAGGGCGAAGCCGCGACTAGATTGGACGCGGGCGACTGCTTCATCGTCTCGGGTCGGCCGTTCGTCCTATCCAGCGCGCCTGGCGTGCCGGCGGTGGACGCGGCTGCAGCCTTCGCCGACTCGCCCTTCTCCGCGACCTATGGGGTGGGCGAGGATGTGGCTCTGCTGGGAGGCAGCGTCGCCTTCGCCGAGGCCGACGCGGGTTATCTTCTGGACCTGTTGCCCTCGTCCCTGGTGATCCGCACCGAGGCGGATGGCGCCGCGCCGATGGGTTGGCTCTTGGATCAGTTGGATCGGGAATGGCGGGAGGACCGCCCGGGCGCCCGGGCGGCATGCGACGACCTGCTGCGGCTGATGTTCGTTCACGCGCTTCGAGCGCACCTGGCGACGGCGGACGCCGGCGCGCTCGGCTGGCTCGCCGGACTGAATGATCCTCCGGTGGCTGCGGCTCTGAGAGCGATCCACGCAGAGCCGGCCCGCGTGTGGCGGCTGTCTGAGCTTGCTGCCCAAGCGGGCCTCTCACGGACCGCTTTCGCGGAACGTTTCAGGGCTCGGGTCGGCCGACCTCCGGTGGAGTACGCCGCGACCTGGCGAATGCGGGTCGCGGCCCGTCGCCTGAGAGAGAGCCGCCGTACGGTCTCGGCGGTCGCCCAGGAACTGGGCTTCCTGTCGGACAGCGCGTTCGGGGCCGCGTTCCGCCGTGTCCATGGCGTGTCCCCGGGACGGTACAGCACAGTCGCCCGCCGAGCCGCCCCATAGGCCGTCAGAGGAGACAGGACCGCTAAACGTCCGATGTTAGGACGAGGACCAACGTCCGTTCATGGCGCAGGCCTGACCGAAGGAGGGTAAGATCAGCCGGGCAGGGAGGCCACCTTGTGCGAGGTTGGCCATGCGCCAGTCTGACCTTTTCATCATGCCTCGTCGGCCTTGGAACGCCGGTAGTCTCATTGGGCCCAAGGCTCCGCTGAAACCAAAGCATATCTGGGCGATCCGACAGCAGCTCAAAGTCGCCAGGGGCGCTGATTTTTCTGATTATGGCATTCGGATCGAAATCTTGCCGACCGTTCGCCCGGTCTCGCTGAGACGGTGGGCGTCGGCGATCTGGTCCAATGTGAAGGCGGCATGTTCATGCGGCTGCAGGCGGCCGCCGGCCAGCCAGCGCGCCATGTCCGCAACGTCGGTCGCGCCGCCGAGACCGCCGATCAACCCCGTGACCGTCGTGTATCGCCCGCTGGCTGCGCGACCCGCGAGGCGAGTCATAAGCCTCGGCAGGTCGGCCAGCCGGGCATCCTCGCCGGGACGCCCTGGACTCACGGCGGGCAAGGCGGCGGCGGCGTAGTGTCCGTGGGGAGCCAGGAGTATCGATGCGAGAGCGGCGTGATAGCGCTCGTCGCCAACTGCATCGACAATCAGATCAACGCCATCGATCCAGTCCGGGTGGGATGAGGCAATCGCTTCGGGCGGGGTTTGGTCGTAGGCGACGACGGAATGCGCGCCGCATCGGGACACGAACTCGGCGTTCCGGGCGCTGCATACGCCGATCACCTCACGGGCCTGGAAGATGCGCCGGGCCATCTGAACCGCCAGATGTCCGACGCCGCCTGAGGCACCGATCACCATCACGCGGCGACCCTTCAGGTCGCCATTCAAGGGGCCTGCTCGCAGGCACGCCAGGGCGATCTGTCCGGCGAAGGGCGTGAGCGCGGCCTGAGCATGTGAAACCTCGGCCGGCTTTAAAGCGAGGGCGGAAGTCTCGCGAACGACGAGACGGTCCGTATAGGCCCCGCTCAGTCGTCGTGCGCCGAAGACCTGGTCTCCGGGACGAAAGCGTTCGACGCCTTTGCCTGTCCCGATCACCGTGCCCGAATAGTCCAGACCGAGGATAGGCCATCGGCCCAGCAGCAGGCGCCACAGGGCGTGAGGCAACCCCAGGCCGGCGCGCATCTTCCATTCTATGGGATTGACGCTGCTGGCGTGCACTTGAACCAGAATGTCGTGACGCCCCAGTGTTGGGTTCGGCACGGGCCGAATGACCATCTGTTCCGGGGCGCCGAAACGAGCGAGCACAGCGGCCCGCCCTATCGGGCGCTCCGCCGCGCCTGCTCGATCATATGTATCGCTATAGCTATACATATAGCCCTCTTATCGGCGAAGGCTTACGCAGTAAAGGCGAGTCGCGGTGTTAGAGCGGAGGCCAGCCGCAGCAGGCCGCGAATGCGTCTGTCACGGCGTGCAGGTCCTCCCGGGTTTTCCACTCACGACCGGGGGCCAGGGCGAAGCGCGACAGCAGATAGCTCAGATTCAAAGCGAAAAAGACGCTGGCGAGCGCCTCGGCGTCCAGGCGATCCGAACAGAGATCGCGCTGCTGCATCTGCTTGAGATGGGCGGCCAATGGTGTGAACACGCCCTGTGACCACCGCGCCGTGTAGCGGTCCGTGAACGGCTGATCTCGCAGCAGTTCGCTGAAGACGATCCTGTAGCTATCGGGGGATTCAACCGCCGTCTGGATCCGCTCGGTCACGAAGGCGGCATGCCAAGTCCGAAACTCTGTGATCGTGAACGGCTCGGGGTCGTGAATGCGGCTGAAGGCGGCCAGACGCATGAACTCGATCGAGACTTCCTCGATCGCGGCCTGATTCAGGGCGGCCTTGGATCCGAAGTGTTTGAACAGGGTCCGCTCGGTCGTGTCGGCCAGATCGGCGATCTCTCGTGTCGAGCCGCCGTCGCCGCCTTTTTCTGCAAGCAAACGAATTGCCGCCTGAAGGATCGCCCGACGCTTTTCGAGCGACGGCGCGCGTCCTCGGCGCCGCGGCGAGGCGGTGGCGTTGTCCATTAATATAGTCCGTGCTATGCGATATTGCGCCAGAGGGCTTTGGATGAGTCCTCAGTGCGAGTGCGGAGACCTTCTTAGGCCAAGCCCGAAAATGCAATCGAAGCCCTCCACAAAGCGCATCGTCTCGAGATCGGTCAACGCCGTGCACGGCCCTTCGCTCCGGGCTTTCGCGGCTCGGCGTGGAACTCATTCGCCGGCTGCCGGTCCACTGGTGACCATGGCGATCTCCAGTCTCGCGCTGCTGATAGGGGAGCCGGCGCTCGCGGATGGTTCGCCAGAGGTTGAGGGCTTGTCATCCGGCTTGAGGGTCCAGGTTTCGTCGTCCGAGGCCTGGGGGCGGGGACGGCTTATTCTCTTCGTGCGACCTGCCGAGGGGGCGATTCCGGATTCGGTGGATGGCAATGCGTTCGAGCCCGGCCAACTCCAGATCGTCGCGAGAGACGTATTCCTCAGGAGGTTGGGCCGCGCTCTGGCTGCAGCTCGAATACGCCCAGGTGTTCGGCGGCGCCTGGGCGACCTCGCCGGACTACGCCGACTTCACCGACTTCGGCGGCGTAGACCTGACAGCTCCGGATGCTCGAATGACAAGCACGGATTTCGCCAGGATCGAGGCGGTGCTGGGCGCCTATGGCGGCCAGACCACGTCCTTTGAGGCCGTCTGGTCTCCACGAGGCGCGAATGGCCTGCCTGCGCCGCTCTTCGATCGCGACACCGGCAAGGTCGATGCTCAGGTCGCCGCCTGGTGGCGCACTCATTGGGACTTGACCGAAAAGGTGCGTCGCGAATGGCCAGAGAATGCGGCGCGGCTGGACGGCGCTATCCACGTGGTCGTCGGTGAAGATGATGAGTTCGCGCTGGATGAATCGGCGCGGGATCTGGAACAGGCGATCATCGGAGTGTCCGGGAAGGCGTCGTTCCGATACCTGGCCGGCAAGGGGCATTTCGATCTCTATGCGCAGGGCGACGAACGCGCTGCGCTGCGTCGGGTGATGGCCTGGGAGATGGCGGACCATGCGCTCCGCACGCCTTGAATCCCTCGCCGCGGGGGAAGCGCCGACCTTGAGCGTCGGCGCTCCTGAACGCGGTCTAGTCGAGTGGCAGGTCCGCGGCGTTCAGCGTGGCGATCGCGTCGCGGATGACCTGGTGGCGGTCCGTGTCCCGCTCGAAGAACGAGAGGGTTATGAGCTGAATCGAGGCCTGGCCCTTGGTGATGTCGAAATAGGCCGGATTAACTGTCGCCATGTAGAGACCGCCATCTTCACAGGCCTTCAGGATCGTGCGGCGTGTGGCGGCGCACGCTGTTTCCTGCCGTTCGATCGCCGACAGCGTCGCCAACTCCGCAGCGGCGCCCGGCGTCGCCATGTGCTCCAGATAGGTCTGGCGGGTCATCGGGACGAAAAGCGGTACACCCGGACGCGATCGGACCAGAACAGTCTGATCCCCCTCGCGGTAGACATCGAACCCATTGTGCCGGGGCAGCGGCGTCATCGGCAACTGCACGTGCCCTCGGTAGTCGCCCGGGTCGCGCAGCACGGCGGCAAGCGGGTCGTTCGTGCGCAGTGTCAGGCCGGGGCCGCAGTGGCTCGCGCGCCGGCCGTCCCGCGAGGGGCAGTCGGATCCACCGGCGATGGGCAGGGTCACCAGGGTCAGCGCCTGACCTTGCAACAGCGCACGATCAGGCGTGCTGCGAGTTTGTACGGAACTGCGAAGCGAAAAGCCGTCGAGCGAGGCGAACCGCGGCTGCTGGTGGATGACGTCCAGCAGGCCTCGGAGCCGCTCGTTCATGAGGCGACCTCCGGCCGCAGGGACCCGTCGGTCGCTGGTCTCAGTCGTGGCCGCCACGTTGACCCCGCCTTGACCGGCTTGAGCCGTCGTTGGCTGGGCTTGGGCCTGGCCGGCGCAGGGTGCGACGGCGGCCAGTGTGGCGGCGATAATGAAGGTCGATGCGAGTCGCGAACGCGCGGGTCGATGGGTGGCCATGAGCTTTGGCATTGGGCGGTCCAGTCCAGCAATTTGGGGGAGAGGCTAGGCTCTGACCAAATTGAAGTTGCCAGTCAATATGTGATGTTAGCGCAACTAACATCTTTGCCCCTTGGGAGTGCAGAATCGCCGCCACGTCTGGATTCTAGGCTGGCTTCAGCCGCAATTTGTGAGGACGGAGCATCCGTCCCATCACCGGAAAACAGCGCTGAAGCGGTCCTTAAATCGAATTCATGTTGCAGGGACAGGCTCCATGTTATAACCACTAACATCATGACCGGAACACGCAGCTACAAATCCGAACTTCGTCGCGAGCAAGCGGAGGGAACGCGTCTGCGTATTCTCGACGCGGCCGCTCGACTCCTCGAGCGCGACGGCGCCGACGCGGGGATGACGAACCGGAAGGTGGCTGCGGAAGCCGGCGTGACCGAGATGACTGTGTATCGCCACTTCCCCAGCCGAGCCGTGCTCGACGAGGCCCTGTGGCGGCACATCAACGACAAGCAGGGTGTGGCGGGCGGGTTCCCCGACCGCTTTGAAGAGATGATCGAACGTCTCCCCCAACTGTTCGCGTCCTTCGACGCCAACCCTGCCCACATCACGAGCACCGTCACCACGCCGACCGGCCGCGAGATGCGCGCCAGTCAGGATGAGGTCCGGCGCGCCGCCTTCCTGGGTGCGGTCGCCGAGGGTGCTCGTGATCTCCCTGTCGAAGATCAGCGGCGCGCCGCCGCTGTCCTTCAGCTTCTGTATTCCGCCTACGCCTGGATTTCTCTGCGCGAGCAGTGGGCTCTGGATGGATCCGACGCTTCCGGCGCGATCCAGTGGGCGGCGCGTACCCTTGTCAAAGACCTTGAACAGCGCGGCGGCGAGCCGCTCTCCCCTCCACAAGAGACCTAAGACCTTCTCATGATCGCCCATTTCTCTCTCCCCGCCCGCGAACCCCAGAGCGTGGCGGCGGTCTTCGCTGATCTGATCGACGGCGTCGCCATGCCGTTCCCGGTCGTTCCCGGCGCCTGGGTCGCCATCGCCAAGGACGGCTCCGGCACCGGAATCGAAGTGCTTCCAGAGGCTTCGGCCCACAATCAGGGCGAGGGCGAGGCTGATCCCTCGCGCAAGGCCAACGGGCCCGAGGTGATGCCTTGGGAGGTTCAGATCCGTCAGGATGGCGCGGCTCAGGATGCGAGCGGCTTCCACGTCGCGCTGACAAGCCCGTTGTCGATCGACGAGATCATCACCATCGCGCGGACTCAAGGCTGGCGCGCCGTGCCGTGCGACCGCGGCGGCGTGTTCGACCTCGTGGAGGTCTGGGTGGAGAACCGCTTCCTTGTCGAGGTGCTGCCGCCGGCGGGGACTGATCGCTACATGGCCTTCTACAACCCCGAAGTCGCCGGCCAGATGTTCAACATGGCGCCGCCAGCATGAACGCTTTGCCGACCGCCCTCTGGCTGATGCTGTTTGCGCTGGCGACCGCCGGCCTCGCGATGGTCTCGACCAAGCTCCGCTAACTCTCTTCCGACAACTCGCTCGCCATGACGCTCCCTCGGGAGCGACCGATGGCGCGCGCCTGAAAGGCAAACTGATGAAGTACGCAGTTCTCAGCACGATCGCCGTCGCCGTCGTGACCGCGGTCCTCTGCTCCGCTCAACCCGCGTCGGCCCAGGACTTTGGTCGCATGCTCGGCCGACTGGCCGAACGCACGGTCGAGCGCGGCGCACGCAACGTGATCGACGAAGCCACCCGGCCCGGCGATCGGCCTCGCAGCAGGTCCAGTGAAAGTGGATCGGCCGCCACCGGCGGGCGCGACGATGCGCCGGCGACCAACGAAGCGGCGATCCCGGCCCCGGCGGGCGTGGAGCCCTGGCCGATCAACGCGGGCCACCGGGCGGTCGTCCGGCCCCACCAGTTCGTGTTCTCGCCCGAATCCATGGCGCAGAAGCAGGCGTTCAGCGAGGCGAGCCGATACTCCTGCACCGCCTGCGAGGCGTCGATGGATATCGACAGCTGGAGGAAGTTCATCCACCCGGATCGGGACACCTACTCCGCCTGGGGCAATCTGATCGCGAGCTTCACCGTCGGCCGCGTGATGGATTGGCGGGGCAACCACGTGGACGGTCGCATCACCGTGGTGAGCGAGGTGCCGGTTGGTGGTTTCGAATGTCGCCAGCTTCGTCACCGGATCAGCACGAGGGAAGCGACGCCGCGCGTCACCGAGCGTCCCGGGCTCATTTGCTACGGCAAGCGCGACCAGTACTCGGGCTCCAACACCTGGCACGAGGTGTTCTGATAATCGGGCCCTCCGGACTGGGGCGCCTGCGCTGTCGCAAGGCGTTCACCAGCGTCATGCTCGCGGTGCTGCTCCTGTGTGCGGGAAGTCCGCAGCTTGCGGTCGCCGCGCCCATGGATCCCCGCCCGGGCATTGGCCGGTCGACTGCCGAACCCACGGGGACGGCGCTCGAACTGCCAGTCGGGTTGATGTCTCCAGAGCGCTTCGCGGGATACTCCGAAGATCATTGTCGACGCGACGATGACAGTCGGACGGACCTGGAGATCGGGCATGGCCTGAACGTCCAGGTTTGTCTGAGCCTGATCAACACGACCGCACAGCCCATCACGCTCAGCTTGCCCGCCGGACTCATCTTTGTTTCGTGGGATGATGAGACTCAGAACGGCTTGCTGATCACGACGGAAACCTTCGAGATTCCGCCGGGAGACGAGCCCTTTTTCGTCCGGCTTGGCCTGCATTGCCTGAACATCGGCCGGTCTCCCAGCGGCCTCGGAGATGATTTCCGCCTCGGTCCGGTGACGGATGATCCTCTGCTCCATCGTCTCCTGGAGCGTCTCGACGGCCACCAGCTCACCGACGAGGACGTCATGTACGTCCAGAATCTGGTCTGGAACGCGACGGACGATATCAGTCTGACGCCGCCGGACCGGGCTTGGCTCGCGGCGCTCGCCGACCGCTGAATGCAGATCGCCACGCCCCCCAACACTTCCGTCGGACATGGCGCTGCCCCCGACCTTCGGCCGTCCTGACGACCGGAGCACGACTCCACGCGCCTTCAAACCTCTCAGAGAAAACCTATGAAACTCACCTACCTCGCGACCGCTGCGGTCGCGGCTTTCCTTGCGACGCCTGCTCTGGCGCAAGACCGCGTCGGCTCCGTCGGCGCCACCTTCGGCAACTCGAGCCTCGCAATCGAGGACAGCGACACCGATGCCGACGTCTGGACGGTCGATGGCACGGTCGCGCTTCCGGTCGCCGATTGGACCGTCACGCTCGACGCGGTCGTCGACAAGGCCGACTCGGACGCCGGTGACGCCACCTTCGGCGGGGGCGCGGTGCACCTGACTCGCATCTTCGGCTCGGATGTCCGCCTCGGCGGCTTCGTGGGCGCCGATGGCCTGGGCGATGGCGATCAATCCTGGCTCGGTGGATTGGAGGCGCAGAAGTACCTGTCGAAGGCGACGCTGACCGCCCAGACCGCCTACGCTTCGGTCGACGACCTCGACATGGACATCTGGACCGTGGGCGGGGAGGCCGCCTTCTATCCGATGGCGCGACTGCGCCTGCATGTCGACGCCGCCTACAATGGCGTTCAGACCTCGGACCAGGACGTCGATGCCTGGACCTACGGCGCCGGCGCCGAATACTGGCTGCCGAACACCGCACTCACCGTGGTGGGGGATTTCAATCGCCTCGAATGGGAGGCGGTCGAGATCGACACCTGGACGATCGGCCTGCGCTTCAACTTCGGCGGCGACCTCCAGCAACGTGATCGAAAGGGCGGCGGCCTGCGCTTCAGCCCGATGATGCGGACACTCAACGCCTTCGGCGGCAGCTCGGACGGCGGTGATGATGTCGAGGTCCCGGAAGGCCCCGGCGGCCCGGTCTGACGACGCCGGATCCGGGCGGCGCAGTCGCCGCCTGGATCCTCACTTCCATCAAATCTCAGAGAGGCGCTTCCATGGCCCCCGTTGTCGAACACCTGTTCAATCCCGCCGGCCGCATCGGCCGCAAAACCTTCCTTATCTCCGCCGTCGGATTCATCGCTCTTGGTATCGTCTGCACTCTCGTGGCGGTCGCGGGGCAGATCATCTCGTTGCTGATGCTGTGGCCCTGGACGGTCGTGGCCGTCAAACGGCTGCATGACATGAACCGTAGCGGCGCCTTGGCCATCGCCATGGCGCTGGCCAGCGCAAGTCTGGGCGTCATGGGATCCGTCATCGCGATGCTGTCGCTCAACCCTGGCCTCTTCCTGGCCGCGGCGTCGGTCATGGCTGTCTTGGGACTCGTCATCGGTCTCGCCGCTCTCGTTTTCATGGTCTGGTTGGCGGTGGCCCCGGGAAGCGCGGGCCCAAATCGGTTTGGCTTTTCGCAAGACGCCAGTGCGACGCGTCTTGCGTCTCGCTGAGCCCTGGCCTGGAGGCTGACATGAGATTTGTTTCTGCATTCGCGCTCTGCGCCGCGCTCGCGTTTGGCGAACCTGGTCTGGCGCGGGCTCAGGACGCCAGGCCCGGCATAGGCCCGTCGACCGAACGCCCGGTCGGCCGCCAGTTCGAGTGGCCCGCTGGCGTGGTGCCGCCGGACCGTTTTCAGGGCTACAGCGAGAACGACTGCCGGCGCCGGCCGGAAGAACCGACGGACGAAGTCCGCGGGCTGGAAACCTACGTCAGGATTTGTCTGGCGCTCTATAACACCACGTCTGCGCCGATCCGCGTGGATCTGCCGGCAGGCCTGCTGTTCGTGTCGGTCGATGACGAGACCCAGAATGGTCTGCTCATCAACCTGGAGACGTTCGAGATACCGCCGGGCGACGAGCCTTATTTCGCAAAGCTGTATCTCTGGTGCGCGAACGCCAATCGCTCGCCCTCGGGCTACATGGATGAATACGAGACGGGGCCGGTCACGGAAGATCGGAAAATCCTCGACGTCATCAACCGCCTCGCCGGGCGGCCATTGACCCAGGAGGATGTCAGGTTTGTCCAGGCGGTTATCTGGAGCGCGACGGACGACAAGGAGTTGGCGGACTATGAACAGGCGTGGCTGCACGGGGGCGCCCAGTGAGCCCGCGCAGCGGCGGCGTCTGGCGACGATGCTGTAAAATCTTCGCGGCGGCCGTCGTGATGCCCAGCACAATCCTGTCTGCCGGTGAGACGGCTGCCCAGTCTCGGGTCACGCCGTCACGCAGCGTCGCGCTGACGTTCGACGATCTGCCCTACGTCGGCGCCATCGGCGACGCGGAAGGGCAGTTTTCCCGCGCGAACGTCCTGGTGCTCAATCGGCGGATCCTCGACGCGCTTCGTGAAGCGGCCGTGCCGGCGACGGGGTTCGTCGTCGAACACAGCCTTGAGGCTCTGGGGGAGGATGGACGGGCGCTGACGCCCCTCTGGACCGAGGGCGACTTCGATCTCGGCAACCATGGCTATTCGCACGCCGACACGAATGACCTGGATTTGACCGGGATTGAGCAAGAGGTTTTGCGCGGCGAGGCTTCAGTCAGAGTGGCCATGACCGAGGCGGGCAAAACCCTCCGATTCATGCGCTTTCCCATGAATCACACCGGCGACACCCCGGACAAGCGTGACGGAATCCGGGCGATCCTGGATCGGTACGGATACCAATCCGCAGCCTCGACGATCGACACGTCGGACTATGTCTTCGAGGCCGCCTACCAGGCCGCTCTCCGCCAGGGGCGAACAGATTGTCAGGCCCTCATCCGAGACGCCTACGTCGACTATTCGGCGGTACAGATCGACTATTACGCCGCATTGAGTGCCGAGGTCCTCGGCTATGCCCCGCCGGAAGTCGCGCTTCTTCACCTCAACCAGATCAACGCGGACACGCTGCCGCGGCTGCTCTCGCTTTATCGCGATCGCGGCTTTCAGTTCGTTTCCCTCGCACAGGCGCAGGCCGATCCCGCCTATCAGCGCCGGGGCGACTTCGTGTCCCGGTACGGACCCATGTGGGCCTATCGCTGGGCGCGCGAGCGTGGGAGGCGCGTCGGGGGCTCGAAGGAGGCGGAGCCGCCAGTGTGGCTGTCAGCTTATGCCTCGGGCGCGCTCGATTGTTCGTTCTCGGCCGGTGGACAAAACCAATGACCGCTATGCGCCCCGGGCCGACCGTAAACCGACCACAAGATGATCAGGGGAAACAGACATGCTGATCCTGGCGATTACAGCGTCGATCGCCAGACCTTTGGCCTTCATCTGCTTGGCGCGTTGCTGGACGAAACGGTCAAAGCCGAGTTGCATCAGGGCCGGGTGAATCGGAACCCGGCGGATGCCAGCCTTCGATTTAACGTGTTTGGCGTCACCGCTGCCAAGGTTGCCGCCGCCATCTTCGCAGATATTGAAATAGGGGACCGGATTTGACTCTCAGCGGTGGTTTGGCAGGACTGCTTCTGGCCAGCGCAGGGGCGTCCCTTCCGCTCGGGGGCTCGGCGATGGCGATTTCATAGACTGGGCGAGGCAGCCTCGAACAAGGCGATCCCTCGCTCGCGCTCGCAGTTGATTTTGCCTGCGCTCACCCTGCACAGGTCGCCCGAATAAGCGTCCCGAACTTCGGTCCCATCGACAAAGACGCCGCCGGTCGGCGTTTGGCTGAAGGTTGCCGACGACGAATAGGCGACGACGACCGCGTCAGAACCTGCGCCGGCGCCCAGGCTGCGGGTGAAGACGTAGGGGCTACGCGATAGCTCGACGTGACGTCCCACGCCGATCGCCGGGTGCGCCGCGCGGAAGCGGCTGAGGCGACGCCAGTGATCCAGGGCCGCCTGTCCGCCAGGCGTGCCAAAGGCCTCCCAGTTCATCGGCGTGCGCAGTCGAGCATCTCCAGTCGCGCCAGCCGCCACCAATGGGCGGTTCAGTTCGTCGCCGTAGTAAATCTGAGCGGCGCCTGGCGCGAGCATCAGCTTGACGGCGTTCTCGAACGCGTTCTCGCGGGTCGGATCGAGAGGGGCGGGATCGTCGTGGGACGAGATATAGTTCAGCATCTGGCGTCCTTTGAAGGGGCCTTCAAACTCGTCGGCGTAAAGCGCGAACAGGTCGGGCATCGGCTCGCGTGCGTGGCTGACAAAGCCCATGTTGATCAGCGCATCGAAGCCGTAGTCGAAGAAGTCCACCCGACGGTCGCCATAGTTGTAGTCGCGGTCGATCGCGCGTTCGAAGTCGTTGAGGCCGAAATTGAACACCTCGCCCACCATGTAGAAATCTTGGCTTTCGGCGAGGGCTTCCGGATGGCGCGATTGCCAGTCGGCATAGGCGCGTCGAGCCTCAATGCCCAATGCCGCCCACACTTCCGGGTCCGCATGCTTGGCGGTGTCCGCGCGGAAGCCGTCGACTCCGTATTCCCGAACCCAGTCGGTCAGCCACTTGATCATGTAGTATTTCGGCGCTCGCGGATAACCGGTTCGGGCGAAGAAGGCGTCGAGCTCGGCGACTTCCTGATTGAGTCGGTTTTCGGCGCGCCATTTCTCCACCAGGAAGGGCGGAAGCGGTACGGCGGCGTTACTTTCGGTTCGGATGTCCTGCAGGCCGGCGGCGATGAGACAGGTGGCTGTGCCAGCGTAGGAGGCATAGTCGCATGACGGCGCGGTTCGCACCCAGTCGTCGGGCCAGGCCGGGTCGTCGCCGCCCGTAGGCGGCCCTGCGTGGTTGATGATCACATCCACGATCACGCGAATATTCTGGGCATGCGCCAGGCGCACCATTTCGGCGAAGTCGGCTTCGGTCCCGAAGGCCTGATCGATGGTCGTCCAGTCCTTTGGCCAATAGCCGTGGAAGGCGTAGGAGCGCCCGAATTCCTGTTGCGGCTGCCGCACCTGTTCGATCAGCGGCGTAGTCCAGATCGCTGTGACGCCGAGGTCGCGAAAATAGCCTTCCTCGAGCTTGGTGATAACGCCCCGGATGTCGCCGCCCTCGAATGAGCGAAGGGTGTCGCCGTCCTTCTCCCGCCCATGGGCGGCGTCATTGGCGGGATCGCCGTTCACGAAACGATCCGTCATCAGGAAGTAGATGGTTGCGTTGCCCCAGAAGGGGTCAGCTTCCGCTGCCCGGCTCACGGGCGCTGCCGCCAGAACCAGGCCGGTAATGATCGTGCTCAAGCAAAGCCGTTGGCGCATCTTTGGCGTCCTCCCTTTGGGTGAACGCTAGCCTCCCTAGAAAATTGTTGCAATAACCTTGGTCTCTTAGGCCGCCTAAGGTGTAGCTCTTTAAGCTGACGCGCCAAAAAGCAATGAACTCGAGGGGAGGGGTTTATGCAAAAAAATGCAAATGAAAGGGTGGTCGCTGCGGACCTGCCCGCCCTGACAGCGCTGAGGGGCGTGGCCGCATTGGGGGTCGCACTGTTCCATATCGACGTCTGCCTCTTTTACCGCGAGATGGGGACGCTCGTGCCCAAGGCCGCCAGCGGCGTGATCGCAAACGGCTATCTCTGGGTCGACCTCTTCTTCATTCTGAGCGGCTATGTCATCCACCACGCCTATCGCGAGCGCCTGTCGTCAGGCCAGCTTGGGGCCAGGACAGCGAATTTTTATCGCGCGCGCTTTATCCGCATCTATCCGCTTCACCTGGGCGTGACTGCCCTGTTGGTGGGCGCGGTGACGATCGCAGGCGCGCTCTGGCCAGCGCTGAAGGACGGAAGCTGGTCGACCTATTTCGCCTGGTCGGCGCTGCCGAGCAATCTGCTGCTGACCCATGCGATGAGCCAACACAGCTACCTGTCGTGGAATATGGTCTCCTGGTCGATCGCGGCCGAGTGGTGGTGCTATGCTGCGGCGCTCCTGGCCATCCCTTTGATGGTCCGTTTCGGCCGCTGGTCTGGCGTGTTCTGCATCGTAGCCGGGGGCGTCGTCCTTGCCGGGTTGTTCTTCGGGCTGGGACGGGGGACGCTGGACATTACTTACGACTTCGGGGTCGTGCGGTGTCTCGGCGGCTTCCTCATAGGTCTTGGCCTTTATCAGATTTGCCGCATTGATGCGTCGATCTTGTCTCGCGTAGCGGAGGGCCTCGCCGTGGCGTCGATCGCGGGACTTGTGCTGGTGATGCATTTCGACGCGCTGGATCTTCTGGTGATCCCGCTCTTTGCCGTGCTGGTGGCCTCGCTGGGCGCGTCGGACGGGTGGACGCACCGGTGGCTCTCCACGCCGATCCTGCAGTACCTCGGCCGGATTTCCTACTCGATCTACCTTGTCCACGGCCTGGTCTTTCTGGGCTTATGGTATGCGGCGCCCGCCCTGGGATGGCATTTTGAGACTCCGGCGAAGGCTTGGCTCTTCGCGATGGCCTTCCTTGGTTTGACGATAGCGGGGGCGGCGATAACCTATCGTTTCATCGAGGCGCCCAGCCTGCAGTTGGTCCGAAGGAAGAGCGCGTCGCCGCCGCACGATCGACAGGCGCGGGCTCCCGTCGGTGAGCGCGGGTCGTTCCAGATCGAGTGAGCGGCGTCTCCACTGATCAGGGGCTCAGCGCCGGAAACGTGGCCGGCGCGAAAAATTAGTCGCCGATGTCACATCCACCATTGACGGCAGTGCCGCCATCAGGCCCGCTTTTGCGACAGTGGTCCAATGTCCTCTACTGGCAGGATCAGGCGGCGCTGCGCACCTATATGGTCGATCTGCATCAACAGGTGCTGGATCTGGTCCGCTCCGGCCAGTCCTGGGATCAGCTTTACCGCAACGTCCGCTTCAGCGACGAGGTGAAGGGCTCGATCGTCTATGACGCCATGCACACCCTGATCGTCTTGGGGATGCAGCGCTGGGTCACCAACCATCGCCGAGGTGCGTGGTGACGCCCCTATGGGTCAATCCACGACCTTGTCGTCAGGTCGAAAAGCAGACATTCACTGAATGTCGCCTTCACGGCGGGGCGGCAATGACCGCTCTTGGCGCTATGCCGACCTGATTGCGATCGCGGACAGGTCGTTGGCTGCGTCGATCGGCGTGCCCGACGCCTTCCGTTCGGAGTAGCGATCCACCAACTGGCCGGCATGGGCGCGGGTCAGGACGGTGAAACGCACCAGTTCCTCCATTACGTCGACGATGCGATCATAGTAGCTGGACGGCTTCATGCGGCCGTCGTCGTCGAATTCCATGAAGGCCTTGGCCACGCTGGACTGGTTGGGGATGGTGATCATCCTCATCCAGCGGCCCAGCAGGCGCAGGGTGTTGACCGCATTGAAACTCTGCGAGCCGCCTGAGACCTGCATGACAGCCAGGGTCCGGCCCTGGGTCGGGCGCATACCGCCCATGTTCAGCGGCAGGTGGTCGACCTGGAGTTTCATGATCCCGGAAATCTGGCCGTGGCGCTCAGGGCTGCTCCAGACCATGCCTTCCGACCAAAGGGCGTGCTCGCGCAGTTCGTGGACGGCGGGATGGTCGTCGTAGTCGACCTGATCGGTCAGCGGCAGGTCGGACGGATCGAAGATGCGGGTCTCGCAACCCATGAACTGCGACAGGCGCGCGGCCTCCTCGACGCACAGGCGGGAAAAGGACCGATCCCGCAGCGAGCCGTAGAGCAACAGGATGCGCGGCGGATGCTCGTTCGGGCCGAGGCCCAGCGCGGGCCGGTTGGACAGGTAGGCCGGGTCGAGCGCGGGCAGGTGGTCGGGATCGGGCAGGACGCGAAGACGGGTCATTGGGGGCGCAACTCCTTGAACATGAAAGCCGCCGAAGCTGGGCACAGCGCGCTGAACTGCCGGGAGGCGGCTATGGCGGGCGGCGCCGCCGAACGGGGAAGGGCGGTGTAGCCGTGCCGCTGGAAGAAGGCGGTCGCCGAGGTCGTGAGCAGGTAGAGGCCGGCCGCCTTCCGCCCGGCCGCCTCAGTTTCCAGCCACGAGAGAACCTCCGCGCCCAGACCGCCGCCGCGACGGGCGTCGACGACGACCATGGAGCGGATCAGGACATCGGGGCCAATCTGTTCCAGCCCGCCGTAGCCGATCAGTCCGGCATCGTCCCCGAAGCGGTAGAAGCGCCGACCGGGCTCGTGGAGATCGTCCGTCGGCAGCCCGGCGGCCTCCAGCGCGGCGATGAGGTCGGGAGCGGGCTCGGGCAACTCCACGGCGTTGAAGGCCATCAGCAGGCGTCCTTCTTCGGGGCGGTCGCGGGGAAGTAGCGGCGGCCCAGCCAAAGGGCGACCGACACCAGCAGGATCAGCACCGGCACCTCGACCAGCGGGCCGATGACGGCGGCGAAGGCGACTGGCGAGGCCAGCCCGAAGGCGGCGATGGCGACGGCGATCGCCAGTTCGAAATTGTTGGAGGCGGCGGTGAAGGCCAAGGCCGTGGTGCGCGGATAGTCCGCCTCGATCAGCCGTCCCATCAGGAAGCTGACCACGAACATGACGAAGAAGTAGATGGTCAGCGGGATGGCGATGCGCAGGGCGTCCAGCGGAAGGGCGACCACGTCGCCGCCCTTCAGGCTGAACATGGCGACGATGGAGAACAGCAGGGCGATCAGGGTGATGGGGGCGATGCGCGGCAGGAAGCGCGTCTCGTACCAGTCGTTCCCCTTCCTCGCGACCAGGGCTCGCCGGGTCAGGAAACCGCCAAGGAAGGGCAGGCCCAGATAGACCAGGACGGCGCCGGCGATGGTCCAGACGCTGACGTCTACCACGCTGCTCTCCAGCCCGAACAAGGGCGGCAACACGGTCAGGAACAGCCAGGCGTAGAGGCTGAAGAAGGCGATCTGGAAGATCGAGTTGAAGGCGACCAGACCCGCCACATACTGGTTGTCGCCATGCGCCAACTGGTTCCAGACCAGCACCATGGCGATGCAGCGGGCCAGACCGATCAAGATTACGCCGGTCATGTATTCCGGCTGATCACGCAGGAAGATGACCGCGAGGGCGAACATTAACACCGGCCCCAGCACCCAGTTCTGGAACAGGGAGAGCAGCAGCACGCGCTTGTCGGCGAAGACGCGCGGCAGTTCCTCGTACTTCACCCGCGCCAGCGGCGGATACATTATCAGGATCAGGCCGATGGCGATGGGGATGTTGGTCGTCCCGACCGAAAGGCCGTCGATCCAGTCGGGCAGCCCCGGCACGACCGAGCCCAGCAGGACGCCCAGCGCCATTGCCGCGAAAATCCACAATGTCAGCCAGCGGTCTAGGAAAGACAGGCGGCGTTTCGGCTGGTCAGTAATCACGGCATCGACCATCAGCGGGCCCTCCGCCCCTTGGCGTCGATGACGACTTCGCCGTCCTCCTTGGTGAAGGGTTTCAGGTCCTGTGACGGCAAGAGATCGAGAACCGCTTCGGACGGCCGACACAGCTTCACCCCGAGCGGCGACACCACGATCGGACGGTTCAGCAGGACCGGATGGGCCTCGACGGCGTCCAGAAGCTGATCGTCGGTCAGGTCGGGATCGCCCAGCCCGAGTTCAGCGAAGGGCGTGCCCTTCTCGCGCAGCAGGCTGCGCAGGGAAACGCCCATACGCTTGGCCAGGTCCTGGATCATGGCGCGGCTGGGCGGCGTCTTCAGATACTCGATGACGTGCGGCTCGATCCCGACGTGGCGGATGAGGGCCAGGGTGTTGCGTGACGTCCCGCAAGCGGGGTTGTGATAGATGACGACGTCCATGATGTCCTCAGGCGCGGCAGGGCGAGAGTTCGGCCAGCAGCGGCTCGCACAGTTCGGCACGGCCCTGGCAGCAGTCTTTGAGCAGGAACAGGACCAGCCCCTGGAGGCGATCCAGGTCGGCCCGGTAGATGATCGACCGGCTGCGCCGCTCGGAACTGATCAGACCGGCGCGGGACAGAACCCCGAGGTGCGCCGACATGGTGTTGGCGGGTACGGCGAGGGCGTCGGCGATCTCGCCGGCGGGGAGGCCGTCGGGCTCATGCCGGACTAGCAGGCGGAAGGTCTCGAGGCGGGTGGACTGCGCCAGTGCGGCCAGAGCGAGGATGGCGGTTTCCGATTCCATAATTCCAAGATAATAGAATTGTGGCGACCCGCAAGTGGGGGGGCGTTGCGGCGAACCTCCACGATTGAGTTGTTGCAGGGCGTTACTGTGTCTCGGCTCTAGCTGGGCTGACAAGGCGGACGCCATAACCCATTCCGTCAGCGCCATCCGGTCGGAACTGGTCGCTCGTCTGGCGGCGATCCCGACCGTGGCCGCGATCAAGCTGCCGCTGCCGGCGTTCGGCGACATCGCTGCCGATCTGGCGGCCTTTCGGCAGGCGGCGCCGGGCCTGTCCATCGGCTACAGCGGCGACTGGGCTTGACCGAAGCGTCGCCGCCGAAACCGCTTCTGGGTCCCGATGAGGAGTTGACGGCCAGTCTCCGAAAGGCTTTGCCGCTCTGAGACGCAGAGGGCGCCCAGTGTCGGGTTTCGGGGGTGAAGCCAAGGACCGCTCCTGGCGCTTATCCGTCCGCGGCCTAATCGCAAATCTATCGTCATCCAAACTTGGCGCGAATGTAGCCGAAGCGTGAGCGAGCGATCATGAATCCGCCTTAGACCCCGTGGCCGTCGCAGGGGGCAGGGATGAAGTTCAGTATTGCGCCATTGAAGCGGGCGTGCGTGACGTTCGTGACGGCGGCTCTAGTCGCGTGGCTGCCTAATCAGTCTGTGGCCTCGACGTCGGAGCCACAGCCCCCGGTCCCGCTGCCTTTGCGTCACAACGGCGGGACGTGGGACGCCGGCCATGTGCAGGGCGTCGCCGTCGATCTCGAACGCGGCTACATCTATTATTCCTTCACCAACCTGCTCGCCAAATACGACCTCGAGGGTCGGCTGGTCGGGACGCTGGTCGGGTGGACCGGCCATTTGGGCGACCTGGCGTTCAACCCGGCTGACGGCAAGCTCTACGGTTCGCTGGAGTACAAGGCGGATCAGGCCTTCTACATCGCCGTAATTGATGTCGCCGGGCTGCACGAGGTTGACGTCGACGCGGGCAGAAGCGGCCTGTTCAAGACAGTTCATCTGGACGAAGTCGCCAGGGACTACGCCGCCGACATGGACGGCGACGGGCGCTTCGACGGCGACGTGGCCGCGACCCGCGACCATCGCTACGGCGCCTCGGGCATCGACGGGGTGGCGTTTGGCCCGCGCTTCGGGGGCAGGGACGGCCCCTCTCTGCTGACGGTGGCCTATGGCGTCTATGGCGATGTGACGCGGACCGACAACGACCATCAGGTCCTGCTGCAGTACGACATCGCCGACTGGGACCGTTACGCTCGCCCGCTGTCCGAAGCCGAGCCGCATCGTGCGGGTCCTGCCGCTGTTGACGGCAAGTATTTCGTCCGCACCGGCAACACGACCTATGGGGTGCAGACCCTAGCCTATGACGCCGAGGCCGGACGCTGGCTCATGGGCGTCTATCAGGGCCGCAAGCCCGGCTTCCCCAACTACCTGCTGTTCGCCGTCGAGGCTGGCAGCCAGCCGACGCAGAGCGACCTGATCGGCGTGCCGGCGTCGCCCGGCGAGGGCTGGGAGCGAGGTCTTGTCCTGTCTCTGGCCCAGGATGGTCTGGAAGACCTTGCTACGGGTCTGCGCGGCTGGCGCTGGAAAGCGGACGTGGGCCTGGAGCCCCTGGGGCGCGGTCTCTTCTATCTGGCGATGAATTCGGGCGGGAAGGGAAGCCAGACGGCAGACCTCACCCTGATGCGCTGGACCGGCGACCCGCAGGCGCCGTTCGCGCCGGTCGACGCCGATGAACGGTCTCGACGTTTCGCCACGCCCTGACGTCGGCGCCGGCGGCCGCCGCTGCCTTTTCGGACCGCTGCTCTCGGCGGCCTGAACCCCTCGCTCTTTTTTTCCTCCCCCAGCGTTCGAGTAGATTCCCATGAAGGCCCGTTCCCACCATCTCGCCAGCGTCAGCCCGCGCGCCCTGCTGCTGTATCCGCTGATGGCGGCCGCCTTTGCGTCCGTGGCGCCTCAGGCGGTCGCGGCGCAAACGACGAGCCAGGCCGCGGCCCAGGCGCCCGTCGCCGTCGGCGCTCTGCGCGGCCGGGTGCTCGACACCGTCAGTGGCGAGTACCTGCGCAACGCCGAGGTTCGCGTCGAAGGCACGGGCATCGTCGCCTATTCCGAGGACGGCGGCGCCTTCCGTCTCAGCGGCGTGCCGACGGGCGAGGTCACGCTTGTGGTCCGCTACGCCGGCCTGCAGGAGGCGCGGGCCACGGCCAGCGTCATCGCAGGCCAGACCACGGTTGTCGACATCGAGCTGAAGGCCCCGCTCTACGCCGGCTCCGATGACGCGTCTGCCGTGGAGGACATCGTGGTCACGGCCGCACGCGGGGGCCAGGCCAAGGCGCTGATGGAGCGCCGCGTGGCGATGAACGCCAAGAACGTGGTCCCGGCCGACAATTTCGGCGCCCTGACCATGGGCGACGTGGGCGAGTTCATGAAGTCGATGCCGGGCCTGTCGATCGACTACACCGAGGTCGACGCCACCGCCGTTCGCATCGGGGGCCTGCCGCCCAAGTACTCCACCTTCACCATGGACGGGGCCCGGATGGCCACGGCTACTTCGAACAACAACTCCGGGCGTCAGAACTCCTTCGAACAGATGTCGATCACGGGCATCGAGACGATCGAACTGAACCACACCCTGCTGGCCAGCATGGACGCGGACTCGCCGGGCGGCAGCATCAACCTGCGCAGCAAGTACGCCTTCCAACTGCCCGGGCGGCAGCTGCGCTTCCAGGTGGGCGGGGTGGCGACCTCGGATTCGGCCCTGTCGCGCCACTACATGCCCGACGACAAGAAGCACGCCAGCCTCTATCCCTCGGCCCAGTTCTCCTACGCCGACGTCTTCATGGACGGCCGCCTGGGCGTGGCGGTCAGCGCCAGCCACAACGCCAACTATGTGCAACAGGATCGCATCCAGACGGACTGGTCCTATCTGGCCGACGGCCGGGTGCTGCCCTATCAGGTCATGTGGCGTCCGGGCCCCAAGTTGACAAGCCGCTCCGCCGCCAATCTGGCCGTGGACTACAAGTTCACCGATGACCTGATCTTCTCGCTGCGCAGCAACTACTCGTTCTATGACGTCGAGTATTTCAACCAGTACACCTATCTGACGTTCGGCACGGCGACGAAGTCCTACGCAACGCCGGACTCGACGGGCACGCATATCGTGGTCGGGCCGGACGGAAAGAACACCCGTCTGCACACGGGCTATTCGCACCGCTACGCCGGGACGCCGACCTATCTGATCGCACCGAAGCTGGAATATAAGGGCGAGACGTGGGAAGCGGCGCTGCGCGCCAGCTATTCGTCGGCGGAGTTCAATTTCCGCGACACCAGCAAGGGCTTTTTCCAGAGAACCGATAACCACCTGACGGGGATCGGCTTCGAGATGGATCGTGATTCCACGGACTCCAACGCCTGGTATCTGCGCCAGACGGCGGGTCGTTCGTGGAGCGATCCGATGAACTTCAATCGCGACATCGACATCGGCAACAACGTCCGCACGGCGGAATCGAACGCCGTCAACGACATGTATTCGTTGAATCTGGACGTGAAGAAGCGGCTCAGCCTGGGCGACGTCTACTTCACCCTGATGGGCGGCATGGGCGCGCGCAGCAATGACTGGCGCACGGACGAGGGCTCCTATCAGCAGTTCCAGTATGTCGGCTCGACCGGCGACCTGACCCAGACCGCCCCCGAAGCCGTGGTGCCGTGGACCCAGAAATACCGCTTCGAGATGATCGGCTTCGATGCGGGCAACATGAATGCCCAGGGTTGGCGCGCCGACAGCCACTACGGCATGTACGACATCTACCGCGAACACCCTGAGTACTTCGTGGCGGACGAGGTCGGCAACCTGAAGCGCCGTCTCGACAACGACAAGCGGGTCAAGGAGGACATCACCTCCGCCTATGTCGAGGCTCAGGCCGACGCCGGCCGCGCGCGGTTCGACCTGGGGCTGCGCTATGAGAAGACCGAGACGGCCTCCCGCATCGCTGTCATCCGCCCGCTCAAGGAGGTCACGGACGCCGGCCTGTCGGTCAACACGGTCGAGGGGCTGCTGTACCAGTACAACAACGGGACCTACCAGGATCGCAAGGGCCAGTACGACGACTGGTTCTGGAGCGGCGGCGTCAAATACGACTTCACCGACAAGCTGGTGGGCCAGCTGTCCTTCAGCCAGGCGGTTCTGCGCCCCGACTACGGCAACCTGGGCGGGGTGGTGTCGGTCAACGACGACACCATGATCGTCACCGTGCCCAATCCCGAGCTGAAGCCGGAGCATTCGACGAAGTATTACGCCAGCCTGCAGTATTATCTGGCGCCGGCGGGCATCATCGGGCTGTCGGCCTACCAACTCGACATGCAGGACATGCAGGTCACCGGCATGACGGTGAACCCTGAGGATGTCGGCTTCGATCCGGCTGAGTATGCGGGCTACACCTTCCGCAGCGCCCAGAACTTGCCGGGGACCAGCACCAACCGGGGCTATGTCGCGGAATACAGCCAGCAGCTGACCTTCCTGCCAGGCGCCTGGCGCGGCCTGGGCCTGCATGGCTCGGTGACCTATCTGGATCCGGACAGCGAGCGTCAGGGCACGCCGAAACAGGCCGCCAACTGGGGCGTGCGCTACAACATCGGCCGCTTCGACTTCCAGCTGAACGGCAACTGGCAGTCGAAATATCGCGTCAGCGGGCTCAACAACACGCCGACCACGGCCAACAACGGCGTCCTCTACCACTCGCCGCGAGAGCTGTGGAACGTCAGCGTGAACTACAAGATCAACGACCGCTTCGATCTGATGCTGGCGGGCCGAAATATCTTCAATTCGCCGGACGTCATCTACTCCAACGAGCGTGATCGGGTGCAGCAGTACACCGTCTACGGCTCAATGTGGAACATCGGCGTCAAGGGCGTCTTCTGATCGCCCTGTCGACCTGAAGACCCGGCGGCCGCGCCGTCCTGCGACGGTGCGGCCGCCGGGAGTTCGACCTGAGGGACGGCGTCCCTCGACCTCCAAAGGAAAATC